>CALXRJ010000113.1 GCA_944390615.1 uncultured Clostridia bacterium
TCTAATAACTTTTTGAAAGATAAAGAAAAACCAGTAATACGAATGATTACCGGTTGTTTTCTGTATTTTTCGAACCCACCCAAAATGGGCTTGTAATTATCTTTTTGAAAATTGTGGAGATTTTCTAGCTTTTTTAAGCCCATATTTCTTTCTTTCTTTCATACGAGGATCTCTTGTTAAAAATCCATTTGATTTTAAAATAGGTCTAAATTCACTATTTGCTTCATTTAAAGCTCTCGCAATACCATGGCGAATGGCTCCTGCTTGACCTGTATATCCTCCACCTTTTACAGTAGATATAACATCATATTTGCTACTAGAATTGGTAACTGTTAAAGGTTGTTTTACAATTACTTTTAAGGTTTCTAAACCAAAATATTCATCTAAATCTTTTCCATTAACTGTGATTTTTCCATTTCCTTCAACAAGTCTTACTCTAGCTACTGCGTCTTTTCTTCTACCAGTACCATAATAATATTTTTTTTCAGCTTTAGGCATCTATGTTTCCTCCCTTTAAATTAAAAATTCCATATTTCTGGTTTTTGTGCTTGATTTTCGTGCTCTGAGCCTGCATATACTCTTAATTTTTTTAACATTTGAGCACCAAGTGTATTATGTGGTAACATTCCTTTTATAGCTAAAGTCATAGCTTTTTCAGGACTTTTTTCTAGTATGTTTTTAGCAGCAACTTCTTTCATACCACCAATATAACCAGAATGATGTCTGTAAATTTTTTGGTTTAATTTGTTTCCTGTTAATATTACATTTTTACAATTTAATATAATAACATGATCACCTGTATCTATATTTTTAGTATAGATTGGTTTATGTTTTCCAGCAAGCAATTTTGCAGCTTCTGTTGCAACTCTACCTAATGGTTTATTAGCTGCATCAAGTATATACCATTTTCTTTGTATTTCACTTTTTTTAACACTATATGTCGTATTATTCATGGTAAAATGTACCCTCCTATTTTTTAAAATTAATATATATGATAATTAAATTTAAAACCACCGGGGAGAAGTCTTATATTTAATTCATATTTTCTCATAATACTGAATAATTTTATTACAAAAAAGTAAATTTGTCAAGGGGTTTCGCGATTTTTATGGAAAATAAGAAAGAAAGTATAGTAAAAGGAATTTTGTCTTTGCTGATATCACAAGTATTTATCAAAATAACAGGCTTGGTTTATAAGCTATATTTAACAAATAAAGAAGGATTTGGAGATAGTGGGAATGCTATTTATAGCAGTGGTTTTCAAATATATGCTTTATTATTAACCTTTTCTTCAACAGGTGTACCTAATGCCATCTCAAAACTCGTTTCAGAAAGAGTAGCAGTAGGAGATAACAAAGGGGCACATAAAATTTTTAAAATTGCCTTTGTCACTTTTGCTATGATTGGGATAACAGGCTCAGTTCTTCTTTTTCTAGGAGCAAAAACCATTGCGACCAATTGGATTCAAATACCAGAAGCAGAATATTCTTTAATAGCACTTTCACCATCCATCTTTTTTGTTTCCATAACAGCTGTTATAAGAGGATATTTTAATGGAAGGCAAAATTTTTCAGCTACTGCAAAATCCCAATCCATAGAGCAAGTATTAAAAACAATCAGTACGATTTTACTAGTAGAATTAGTCGTTTACTTAGGAAAAAATAATGCAACTCTTATGGCAGGAGCTGCTAATTTAGCCACTACAATTGCAACCATTACCAGTTTTGGCTATATTTATACTTATTACAAATTAAAAAGAAAAGAAATTGGTCAAGAAATCTTAAGTTCTGTCAATTATACCCCTACTAGAATTAGAAAAACCATAAAAAAGATCTTAACAGTAGCTATGCCAATATCCATTAGTAGTTTGATATCCTCTTTTGGCAAAAACATAGATTCTTTCACGATTGTAAGATTTTTAAAACAAATTACAACAGAAGAAGAAGCCAAAATTCAATATGGAATACTAAGTGGAAAAATTGATAGCCTATGTAGTCTTCCATTTTCCCTTAATGTAGCATTTGTAACAGCACTTGTTCCCAGTATTGCAAAATCTATGGCAAGAGGAAACAAAAGGGAAGTAAACCAAAAAACAAAAACATTTATGCTAATTAGTATTTTAATAGCACTTCCAATTACAGCTATTTTATTTTTATTTTCAGAGCCAATATTAAATTTATTATTTCCTAATGCAAAAAATGGTGCTATTTATTTAAAATTTAGTAGTATTTCCATTATTTTTATGATTCTTGCGCAAACAACCAATGGTATCTTACAAGGCATTGGAAAAGTAAACATTCCTGCCATTGCCTTTGGTTTTGGCATGATATTTAAATTTATCTGTAATATCATTTTAATACCAAACCCCAAGATAGGAATATTTGGAGCCATTATTGGCAATATAATATGTAATATAATAGCTTTGTTAATAGGGATGATAGTATTATATAAAAATTTAAAATTAGAATTTACGCTAAAAAAAATTATTTTAAAACCAATGTTAGCAACTATACTAATGAGTTTCTTTGCTATGTGGCTATACCAAAACTTAAAATGCATAAAATTAAAGAATATGGCTATAATACTAACATTACTAGTAAGTAGTTTAATTTATATAGCCTTAATTTTTCTCTTAAAAATTTTCTCTAAGAAAGAAATCATAAAAATAGCACCAAAACAAAAAAATCTAAAAAAATAAAAAATCTTTATTAAAAAAGAGGGATTTTATCGAAGATTGGCGAATAAATTAATTAAAGTAGGTTATAAAGGTGCAACAAAGAGGCATTAAAAGTAACTACATAAACACATATTTTTAGGAGGTAATTATAATGAACAAAGCTGAATTAGTAGCAGCTATGGCTGCAAAAACAGGAGAAACAAAGAAAGCTGCAGAAGCATCAATTAATGCATTTGTTGAAGTAGTAACAGAAGCATTAAAAAAAGGAGACAAAATTCAATTAGTAGGATTTGGATCTTTTGAAGTTAGAAAAAGAGCAGC
>CALXRJ010000114.1 GCA_944390615.1 uncultured Clostridia bacterium
TAAAAAAATTTAAGTATCAGCAGCAGTTTGATTGGGAATTACAGTTATTTTCACAGCATCTGTTTCCACATCCGCCGCAGAAAAGGAGTAAGAAAAGTATAATGAACCAAAGAATATCATTATTACAGCAGCACATAACGCAAAAACCTCCTTACTTAAAAATTTTTTAATGCTTTTTATCTTTCGATTATCTTTCGTATGGTATATCATATGAATAAAAAAAAAATGTGTTACAGTAGTTGAAAACGTAAAATATTAATGATATAATTTTTTCAAGTTCTGGAAAAGAAAGGATAAAAAATATGGGAAACATAGTATTATTAGATGAATTAACAATAAACAAAATAGCAGCAGGAGAAGTAATAGAAAGGCCTGCTTCTGTTATAAAAGAAATGGTAGAAAATTCAATTGATGCAGGAGCAACACATGTAACAGTAGAAATAAAAAATGGAGGAATTTCCTTTATTAGAATTACAGATAATGGAAAAGGAATAGCAAAAGATGACATAGAACTAGCATTTGAACGTCATGCAACCAGCAAAATTCGTTCCGCAGATGACCTAGATGAAATAAAATCGATGGGGTTCAGAGGAGAAGCATTAGCCAGTATAGCAGCCATAAGTAATGTGGAATTAGTTAGTAAAACAGAACAAGATGAAACAGGAAGTAGAATTGTGGTAGAAGGAGGAAATGTTTTATCATTAGATGAAATTGGATGTTCAAAAGGAACCACGATTACAGTAAGAAATCTATTTTTTAACACACCAGTAAGATACAAATTTTTAAAAAAAGACTTTACAGAATCTGGTTATATAGAAGATGTAGTAACAAGAATTGCACTTGTTCATCCAGAAATAGCACTAAAACTAATCAATACAGGAAAAACAGTTATTCAAACAAGTGGAAATGGAGACTTAGCAAGTGTTATCTACAGTATATTTGGAAAAGAAGTAGCAAGTAATATTATAAATGTTGATTATGAATATGAATATATGAGCATAAGAGGAGTGATAGGAAAACCAGAATTTGCAAGATCCAATCGCTCCAACCAAATCTTTTTCGTCAATAAAAGGTACATAAAAGACAAAACATTAGCATCTGCTGTAGAACAAGCATTTAAAGGCATGTTACCAATAGGAAAATTTGCTTTTCTAGTTTTAGATATAGAAATGCCACCATCCAAAGTAGATGTCAATGTTCATCCTGCTAAATTAGAAGTCAGATTTGCAGATGAGAATATAGCCTTTAAAGCCATGTTTCATGCCATAAAAGATACATTACTAAAAGCGGGGATTATGTCAGACCGAGAAAAAACACAAGTGATAAAAGAAGTCTCACAAAATGCCTTCAAGATTGAAAACATAGAAGAAAAAGCAAAAGAAACTTATACAACCAAGAACGAAACAAGTAATCAGCCACAAAACATTGTAGAAGATATCTTCAAAAGTAGACAAAAAGAAGAAAATCCAGTAACCAATACAGTGCTAGAAAATCCAATGATTACCTCCAATCAAGAAATTTTTGAAAAATTAAAATCATTGCAAGAAAATCTAAAAAAAGAAGTAGCACAAAATCCAAATCTACAATTAACAGATAAGTATAAAGAAATGGAAAAAAAATATAATGAAATTATAACCCCTGTTTTAGAGCAAGAGAATAAAGAAGAAAAAACATCTTCCAACGCAACCGAAGAAAAAGTAGAAATAATGCAAGAAGAAAAAGAAGCAAAAACAAAAATCCAAAGTGCGGAAGATTTAGAAGAAGAAAACTTTATACCAATTATTTTTGAAAATCAAGAAAATGATACAGAAAAGCAAAAAGATGATACTACCAATCAAGAAGAAGTAGTAGAGGCAATGCCAACAAAAAGTATAGATACCAACCAACTAGAAAATATAGAGGAAAGCAATAAGGAAGATACCATGCTGGCAGAGGATTGGACAAAAAACAATTTCGTAGAAAACACACAAACAGAAGATCTTCAAAAAGAGATATTAACAGATAATCAGGAAGACTTAATAAAACAAACACCAAACACAGAACAAGAAAAAACAACAAAAGAAGACAAAAAAGAAAAAATATTATCTTTTGAAGAAATGTATAAAGAACTATTTGGAAAAGAACCTTATGGAGGAAGAAAACAAGAAAGCAGACCAGAAAAAACAGAAGAAAATTTTTATGCACTAGATGAAAACATGGAAGACAGTAATGTATCTATGTTTGAAACAGATTCAGCATATAAAAAATTAACCTATAAATTTATAGGAATTGCTTTTAATACCTATATCATTTTAGAAATAGGTGATGAATTATACATCATGGATCAGCATGCAGCACATGAAAGAATTATGTATGAAAAAGTAAAAAAGAATTTTTATGCAGAAGGAGAAAAAGCATCACAATTACTATTATTACCAGATATTATTACCTTAACGCATAAAGAAATGGATATAGCAAGAGATAATTTTGCATTATTTAGAAAAGCTGGTTTTATGGTAGAAGAATTTGGAGAAAATACGGTCAAATTATCTGGTGTTCCAGAGGTCTGTATTGACTTAGATACACAAGAATTATTTAAAGAAACCTTAGATGAAATCAACACAGTAGCAAGAACGGCCAAACAAGAAAAAGAAGAAAAATTCGTAGCAACAGTAGCTTGTAAGGCAGCAGTAAAAGCCAATATGGAACTTACTAAAGAAGAAGTGGATAGTTTAATGAATAAACTTTTAGAATTACCAAATCCATTTACTTGCCCACATGGAAGACCAACAGTAATTAAAATGTCAAAATATGAAATCGAAAGAAAATTTGCTAGAAAATAAGAACCAGTGGGAGCCATTGGGACCGGGTCTTTTTGGTTCCAATGGCTCCAATGGTTCCTCATTGGTAGTTGAAAAAAATAAAAAAATATAGTATAATAAAAAAGCAATATGGGGGTGTAATGGTTTCGACACTATACCAGAAGTAGGAATAGCGAGTAGTGGATGGTCGCTTCGGCCACTATAAAAAAGCGAAAATAAATATAAACGCTGATAATGAAGAATTAGCATACGCTGCCTAATTGCGGCGACGCCTTGTTTTATGTTCCTACGCATAAAATAAAGGTGTTATATTAGTAGGAAACAAATCTATTAAGAGCTTTGCTAATAGAGGGTATCAAAAAGCTATATTTAAGCTAAGCACGTTTGCTTGCGTAGTTTAAATGAATAAAAACAGCAAACTGCACTCGGAGAAGTTACTATGGAAGGTATTGTGGACAGGAGTTCGACTCTCCTCACCTCCACCAAAAGGACACAATCGTCCACCAGACAGAAAAAGATTAAATCGACTGTAACAGGTCAATTTAATCTTTTTTGTGCCTAAGTAAGTTAAAAGCTAAAAAGGAAAAATCCGCCAGTAACACTGACGGAATTTCCTTTGGAATGGCTCCATTAAAAGTGGAGCGAACGAAGCCATTCTACGAATTGTTGACACAACTCGTGGAAGGCTTCTGTGTACTCCGACCAGAATATATTCCATTCTCCAGTAAAGAGAGAATATATTCCATGGAGTACAGCTTTGACGGCAAA
>CALXRJ010000115.1 GCA_944390615.1 uncultured Clostridia bacterium
GTGCATATTCTGACACTTTCTTTTCCCCCAACTCTACATAAAGCCTGGTATATTAAATTTACCCATAGCACTATTGCTTGCATCATCTACTTTTCTTAATGCCTCATTTACACAAGATAAAATTAAATCTTGTAGCATTTCAACATCCTCTGGGTCCACTACTTCTGGCTTAATTTTTATTTCTTTTATTACTTTGGCTCCACTTACCTTAACTTCAACAGCTCCTCCTCCACAAGATGCTTCAAACTCTTTTTCCGCAAGTTCTTCTTGTGTTTTGGTTAAATCTGCTTGCATTTTTTTTGCTTCTTTCATTAGATTATTTAGGTTCATTCCTCCAAATCCTCCCATACCTCCTGGGAATCCTCCTTTTTTAGCCATTTAAAAAACTCCTTTCTCTTAATTTATATGACATGAAATGGTAATTGACTTTCTTCCATAAATTTTTCAAATTCATTTGCTTGATCTTCTTTTTTTATCCTATCATCTGCAAATTTTATTTGCATCTCTTTGCCACAAGCTAGATGGATGGTATTTTTTAATTCCTGCTTTGTATCTGGCCTTGCTAAAAAATCTTTTGCTACTTTACTCATACCATTAGGAAACTCAATTTCTAATGTCATATCATTGATTTCCCTAGCAACTGTTCCTGCTAAATTAATATACATCAGCATTTTTCCATTTGCTTTGAAATCTTCTACAAGTTTAGGCCAGTAATCTTGTGTTTTTCCTTGATATTTTGGTTTTTGGTTAATTTCCTTTTTTTCTTCAAGTTTTACATTGCTTTCTTGCGCAGGCTGTTTTTTTCCAGCACTTCCAGCTTTTGCAAAATTACCAGCTCGTAAAAAATTTTCAATTTTTGTAACTCTTCTTTCTAAATCAGAATTTTGTGCATTTCCACTAGGCATATTACCATCTATATTTTTTTCACTTTTTACTGTTTCTTTATTACATAATTTTATAATTCCTGTTTGCAATATAATTAATTTTTGTGTAGATAATTTCATGCTATTTTCTATTTCGGATAAGTTACAAATTAAATCCATTAATTCTTGTTTAGATACTTTTTCTGAAATATTTTTTATGTTTTCAACTTCTTCTGGATTATACATTTCTGTTTTTCCGGTTGCTTGATATAAAAGAATGTCTTTGACATATTTTATCATTTCCCAAACAAAATTGTTAATGTCTTTTCCTTCATTGATTACTTTTTGCAGGGTATTTACTGCTTTTTCTACTTCTTGTGCTTCAATCAGCTCTACTATGTTATGGATAAAGATTGTTTTAGGAATACCTACTAAATCTTTTACTTTGTCTTCATTAATTTCTCCACTTTCCTCTTGATTGCATCTTTCTAAAATAGATAAAGCATCTCTCATGCCACCTTCCGCAAGTACTGCAATCAATTTTAAGGCTTCTTTGGTTATTTTGATATTGCTTTCTTTACAAACATATGTAAGATCTTTTATGATATCTTCATCTGCTATTCGTTTAAAGTCAAATCTTTGACATCTGGAAAGAATGGTCGCTGGTAATTTTTGTGGCTCAGTGGTTGCTAAAATGAATTTTACATGTTCTGGTGGTTCTTCTAATGTCTTTAACAAAGCATTAAAGGCTCCTGTTGATAGCATATGAACCTCATCTATAATGTAGACCCTATATTTTGCTTTTGTTGGCAAAAAATTAACCGCTTCTCTTATACTTCTAACATCTTCAACACTATTATTAGATGCCGCATCCATTTCAATAATATCCGTAAGTGACCCGCTCTAAAGCTGCTTTACATATTTCACACTCATTGCAAGGTTCTCCATCCTTAAGGTTTAAACAGTTCACGGCCCTTGCTAATATTTTGGCTGTTGTGGTTTTACCAGTTCCTCTTCCTCCATTAAATAAGTAAGCATGCCCTACTCTTCCTGCTATTAATTGATTTTTTAATGTTTTTTTGATATGTTCTTGTCCCACCATTTCTGAAAACTTGGTAGGTCTGAATTTTCTATAAAGAGCTGTATACCCCAAAATTTACACCTCCTAGAAATTAATTTTGTAACTAACATTTTTAAAGTCTAAAATTGAAAAATGGTGTGAAACCAAATTTCTCTATGGAAAGCACGCCACATAAAAGTATCTACTTATTGCTGCTTCCTTCCGGACCTGACAAGGTTCATAGGCTTTTATTGGTTTGCTCTCCATACAGAAATCTAATTCCATACCACTCGCATTATATAACTTATTTTCTATTTTGGCAAGTAGTTTTCTTAATTTTCTATTCTTTTGAAAACAATATCTTGCATATCTGTGTACTCTTGCCCAACTGTTCCTTCTGCTATTAAATTTTGATTGGGAATTTCAATGGAAATATCTTCTGCTCTAAATGCCTTTCCAGAGTCTAGTGTTATGGTCATTTGAAATGTTACGATAGCTTTTAAATCTTCTTCACTTAAATTTAATTTTGTTAGTAATTCATTATAATTGATTTCCTCATCATCATTCGAAGTATAGGTTCCTATTTTGTTATTCGCACATCGGAAACTAAGTACGCCTCCTTGATTGGATATTTCTAAATTTCTTGTATTGGTTGACTTTGCTCCCTTAAATTCTATATTTTGTATGATATTTTCATCTGTATTTTGAAAAAGTGATGTTTCATTTACAGTTGGTTTATAAATTTTAATTTCTCCTAAATCTGTACTTTGCCTGATATGAAAATTGTCAATCTTTACAGAGGCTATTGTTTCTTGCTTACTGTAATCTTCGTTTTTTTCTATATAAACATAAATGTCATTGTTTTGTATCACATCAATTGCCCATTTATATTCAGAGTTTTCCACATCTTTTCCATCTACTGTGGATATAATAGAAATTTTGGACACTTGAAATGGCATATTGGTTTCACCATTTACATCATAATTTAAAATAAACATCATGGCAACAAATATGATAATAATAATGATGATACATACCATGCAAATATTAAATATTTTTCTACTCAGTCTTTGGTTGGCCATTTTTTTGCACCTCTTTTTCTTCTATTTTTGCTTTTCTTAAACTTTTAAAAAAATCTTGTAATATTGCTTTACATTCCTCTCTTAGTAGCCCTTTTTCAAAAAGAACGGTATGGTTGAACTTATAATCTGTAAATAAATTAAGTACAGACCCTACGGCTCCAGTCTTTTCGTCATCTGCTCCGATATATACTTTGTTGATTCTTGCCTGGATAATGGCTCCTGCACACATAGAGCATGGCTCTAAGGTTACATACATATCACAATCTACTAATCTCCACGAATTTAATTTTTTGCTTGCTTTTTGTATCGCTAAAATTTCTGCATGTTTTGTGGTATCTAATTTGGTTTCTTTTTGATTATGTGCTTTGGCAATAATTTTTCCATTTTTTACAATAACAGCACCTACTGGAACTTCTAGTTTTTGATAGGCTTTTTTTGCTTCTTTTAAGGCTTCTTTCATAAATTTTTCATCGATTTCCAATTACATTCTCCTTTAAAAAATCAATAGCTACTTTAAAAAGTGGTTTATTTTTTTATTTATATTTCGCTTAGATTTCGCTTAAAAATTATTTAGGAACTTGAAATATGGTATGCCTAGAGGGACTCGAACCCCCATCGGTCGCTTAGGAGGCGACTGCTCTATCCTGCTGAGCTATAAGCACATAACAATTTTATTATACCAACACCGCTGAAAAAAGTCAATAAAAATTGAAAAAGAGAATTTCTCCTTTTTGCAGGAAACTTTCTCTTTTTCTACTTTTTTGAAAAATTTATTTTACCATCTCTTTCATAGCTTCTTTTAAATCTTCTAAATCTTTTTCCGCTTTTTCCATCGAATTTGCCTTTACTCCCATATAAAGTTTTATCTTAGGCTCTGTACCAGATGGTCTTACACAACACCAAGCATCATTTTCTAGTTCATAGTATAAAACATTAGATGTTGGAAGTCCTGTTTTGGAGGTATTTCCCGTAACCATATCTTTACAAATATCTAGTTTGATATCTTTAAATTGTAAAACCTTGTATCCCCCTATGCTTTCAGGCAAATAATTTCTCATGTTTTCCATCATTTCTTTGATTTTTTCTGCTCCTTCTGCACCTTCTAAAACAATAGAAACCTGTCCTTCCCTGTAATAACCATATTTTTCGTAAATATTTATCATTTGATCCCATAGGGTAATGCCTTTAGATAGATAGAAACATGCTGCTTCACATAAGCTCATAACTGCTGCAATACCATCTTTGTCTCTTGCGTAGTCTCCGATTAGACAGCCGTAGCTTTCTTCAAAACCAAAAACATATTTTTTACCATTTTCTTTTTGTTCTTCTAATTTTATTTGTTCTCCTATATTTTTAAATCCTGTTAATACTTCTCTAAAATCTAGGTTATATTCTTTAGCAATTGCTTTAGCAAGATTAGAAGATACAATTGTCGAAATCAACATACCATTTTCAGGTAAAATGCCCTTTTCTTTCATTTGTGAAATTCTATATTCTGCAATTAATAAAGCTGACATATTTCCAGTAAAGTCCATATAGGTTCCTGTTTTTCTATCTTTTGCATAAATGCCAAGTCTGTCAGCATCTGGGTCATTTGCTAAAACAATATCTGCATCTACTTTGGCAGCTAAATCTAAAGCCATTTTAAATGCTTCTTTTGCTTCAGGATTTGGATAATCAACAGTTGGAAAATCGCCATCTGGTTGTTCTTGTTCTGGCACTACATAGACTTTTTGTAAACCAATTTCTTTTAAAATTCTTTGTACCATTTCATTTCCAGCTCCATGAAGAGGTGTATACACCACTTTCAAGTTTTTCCCTTGTTCCCTAACAATTTCAGGATTTAAGACACATTTTTTTAAAATGGTAATATATTTATCATCTATCTCTTTTCCAATCACATGAAATAATCCTTTTTTCTCTGCTTCTTCTTTTGAAATGGTTTTTATTTCTTTATAATCTGTAATGGCTTTTACTTCTTTCATGATATCTGTATCAACTGGACTAATAATTTGTGAACCATCATCCCAATAAACTTTATACCCATTATAAGCTGGCTTATTGTGACTTGCTGTTATCATAACACCAGCTGTACAACCAAGTTCTCTTACGGCAAAAGAAAGTTCAGGCACAGGCCTTAAATGATCAAAGATATAGGTTTTAATTCCATTTGCATTTAAAACTAATGCTGTTTGTTCACTAAATTCTGGTGACATATGTCTTGAATCATAACTTATGGCAACACCTTTATTTTGTGTTCCTCTTTTTAAGATATAATTTGCTAAACCTTGTGTTGCTTTACCAACTACATACTTATTCATTCTGTTAGTTCCGGCACCTATAATTCCCCTAAGACCTGCTGTTCCAAATTCTAATTCTTTATAAAACCTATCTTCTATTTCTTTTTCATTACCTTTAATACTGCATAATTCTTTTTTGGTTTCTTCATCAAATTCATCACTTTCACACCATTTTTGATATTCTTTTAAATAATCCATATCGTTTCCTCCTCGTATTTTTATTATTAGCATATTATCATAAAAAATAAAATAAGTAAATATACTTTTTTAGAAAAAAAATATGCCTCAGTTCAAACACTCAAGATTAACTGGTATGTTCGAACTGAGGTAATATTTTTTTATCCTAATTTATAAAAATCATTATATAATTTTCTAGCTGTTTCTGGACTATCTACACCAGTTGCATTTTTAACAGGTGCAAATTCTTCTTCTCTTTTAACCCTAAGTATTGCCATATCATCTACTTCTCCGAAAGCATCAAATAAAAATGCTTCGAATTTATATGCATTTGGACTGTCTGGAACTACTTTATTGCCATCTTTGTCAATATAAGTAGCTTTTTTAAATGCTGAATGATATGGTAGAGGTTCTTTTCCCATTCTTTCAATAGCTGTTATATTAAATAGATTGCATAATATATGAGATTCTCCATATAATAATTCTCCATTTTCATCTGTTGCTTCTGCCATTTCATCTGTTATTTCTGAATATTCTACTACACTTGGTTTTCCATTTTTCTTGCAAAATGCTCCTACTTTTTCATGTGGATTTGCTTTTACTACAGATTTTCCAGCTGCTGTAACATGTTTATCAATTGCAATTCCCATTAATACTGGGTCTACCATTTTTACTAAACAATTATCTACTCCACCAATGAATACCCATTCTATACCAAGTTCTTTCATTTTTTCTGTCATAC
>CALXRJ010000116.1 GCA_944390615.1 uncultured Clostridia bacterium
AATAAAGGTGATAAACCTACATTATATCTTGCTAAATGATAAAATCTGTGCATGGTCCAATAAAAAAATGCATATCCGGCTGATATCCAACTGGCATCTGGATTTTTTATGTCTTTATAGCCTTGTACGACTTCTTCTCCTTGACATAGTTTTCGATTCATTACTTTTATGAAATTTTTGCCTACTATATTGTCTGCATCAAATACTAGAAATGCATCATAATCTGCTTTTTCTTCTATTTTTTGTTGTAAAAACCAGTTTAGGGCATAACCTTTGGTTTTTCGCGTTTCATCAAATCTTTTATATACAATTGCTCCCGCTTCTTCTGCTATTTGAGCTGTTCTATCTGTACAGTTGTCTGCTATTACATAAATATCATATAATTCTTTGTCATAGTCTTGATTTTTTAAACTTTCTACTAAATTGGCAATTACCATTTCTTCATTATGTGCAGGTATAATTGCCATAAATTTGTGCTTTTTGTTTGTTAATAGTGGCTTTTCTTTAAATTTTATTAATGAGCATAAGCTTATTGCTAGTTCGTATATCCAAAATACTACAATAATATATACAAGTGCTTGCCTTAATAAATATATATATTCCATCTATTTTTCCTCTCTCTATATTATATTTATATTTTTATACATGTAATATTATACTATTATTATGAAAATTTTGCAACATTTTCTAATATTTTTTTACGATTACCTCTCTATTATGTTACAAATTCCCGCTATAAATATAATAGAGAAACTATTTTATAAATTTTTACATTCCTGTTAGTGGTAAAATTTGATATATTTTCGTTTTCCATGTTGATTGTTTGTGCACAGGATGTCCGCTATATTTTCCCGTTAATGTTACTTTGTTTTCAAATATATCCTCTCGTTTTACATCAGAATTTACTTTGGCATAAATAGATGTTTCTTCTTCTGTTTTAAAACCACTCTCTACTGTACCAAAATCTAATTTGATATGCGTAATATATTCGTTATTCGCTAGCTCTTTTGAGAAATCAATTTCTTCTGCTTTGCTTGTACTTATGTCTTCCCATAATAGAATATATTCTTCACTAAAATTTGTTTTATAATATAAGTTATACGTGTTTTCTTGATTATAGGTTCCTAACTTTATTTTGGTAACTTTTATGTGTTCTGTTGGTATTTCATCTTCCCATATAAATTCATCTAAAGCTACATTTCCTGTATTTTGGATTTTAATTTTATATTCTATTTCTTCGCCTGCTTGTGCCGAATCTGGTCCTGTTTTTTCTATTTCTTCATCTGGCTTTGCTGGTTGATTTTCTAGGGTTAGTGTTACAATTTGTTTGTTTTCTGAGATTTCTGCTTTATAGTAGTTTTCGTCTAGTAAATACCACTCATTGGTTTCTATTTCTTTTATTTGGTAGATTCCTTTTTCTAGCTCTTTTGATTTTGCTATTCCTTTTTCATTGGTTATTATGGTATCTACTAAAATTCCTGTTTCATTGTAAATTTCAAATTTTACACCTTCTAGTGGTTCTCCTTTTTGTAGTCCAGAAATATCGCTTGCTTCTGATGTAATTTTTAGTATTTGGATATTTCCCTTTATTTTTTCGTTTTCCCAAATGATGTCTGTTATTTGGTTTTCGGTTAGTGTTATGGTTTTGATTTCTTCGGATAAAATGTATTTTTCATTTGTTTTTGTCTCTTGTAAGAAATAGGTTTCATCAATTGGTAATTTTTTGCTGGTTGCTTCTCCTTTTTCATTTGTTATTAGGGTATCTACAATTTCTCCTTGTCCATTTTTTAGCTGGAATTCGACATTAGGTATTTTGATTTCGTTATTTTCAAGATCTACTTTGATGACCTTGATTTGACCTTTTTTCTTTTCGTTTTCAAAGGTGATGTCTGTTATTTGATTTTCTGATAGGGTTATGGTCTTGACTTCTTCTGATAATACATAGTTTTCATTTGTTGAAACCTCTTGCAATGTATAGGTTTGGTCTATTGGTAGTTTTTTGCTTACCGCTTCTCCATTTTGATCTGTTACTAGTGTATCTACTATGGTTTGATTTTCATCTAGCACATGAAATTTGACTCCTTCTAGTTTGATTTCTTGGTTGTCTTGATCGATTTTGATTACTTTGATTTGACCTTTTTTTTTTTTTTTTTCTAATACTACTGTTTTGGTTTGATTTTCTTCTAAAATTACTTCTACCATTTCATGACTTAGCTCATACATTTCATCGGTTTGGATTTCACGTATTCTGATTTTTTCAAAATCTCTTATGGGATATTCTTTTGTGTAAGCTTCTCCTTGCTCATTTGTTGTTATGGTTTCTAGTAAATTATTATTTATGTCTAGTACTTCAAATACAACATTTGGTATTTTTATTTCTTGGTTATCTTTGTCTACTTTTATGATTTTTATTTTTGATTTTTTTAGCTCATTTTCTACTTTGGTTTGTGTGGTTTCATTCCATTTTATTTGTAAGGATACATCTTCAGCTAAGTTGTACCATTGGTTTGTGCTAATTTCTTTTAAACGGTAGTTACCTGTTCTTAAATTTTGTATTTCTATTTTTCCATCTGCATCTGTATAGTAGGTACCTACTAGATTTCCTGTTTCTTCACTATAAAGTTCAAATCCTACATTTCCTAGTGCTATTTGATGGTTATCTTTGTCTATTTTGTAAATGGTTAAAATTCCTTTTTTGTGCTTGTTTTCAATTCCTAGTTTTGTTGTGTTGTTATAGGTTACTTCGATGTTGAATTCTGAATTTTCATCTAGGATATAATTTTCATTTGTTTTGGTTTCTTTTAATCGGTATTCTCCTTGATATAAATTGGTAAATTCTATTTCTCCGTTATGATCTGTTGTGGCAGTTTCTATTCGTTCGTTTTTAGCATTATATAGTTCAAATGTAACACCTTCTATTGGCTCTTTTGTTTCTTCATCTATTTTGTTTATAATGATTTTTCCTGTATTTAGTTTTAATTTTGTATTTTGGTTTGCTGTTGTTTTTTGATAAGAATTTGCTGTTAATAGATAATCTTGTGTTCCTGTTATTCTAGTTTTTCCATAAAACATGGGATAATTTTTTAGTTCTGCTTCTATTTCGATATTAATCTCTTTGTCTGAATTTAAATGATTTTTTGCTATTTTGATTTTAAAATCTTCTCCTGCTTTAAATTCTGTTTTGATATTTCCTTGGGTATCTGTAATGTAATCTCCCTCTAATAGGCCTGATACAGATTTTATATGATAAGTAGAGATGGTTTCTCCTGCTTTTACTTGGTATGTGATAGTGTAATAGTCTCCCTCTTCTACTAAATCTCCTTTTTTTATAATTTCTAATTCATCGGAAAATGTATCTGTTCCATTTAACCCAATATCTACTAATTGGTGTAATGCTCTTAACATGGCTTGCCCTTCTTGGTCGTTTTCATCAGCAATATATAAGTTTAGGTCTGCTTGACCTGTTAAACAGTAGATGGCAAATTTTGTTACAGCAAATGCATTGAAATCTGAGGATAATCCCATCTCTTGAGCTGTTTTGTATGGATATCCATTTTTGACTGCTCGCCATACTTGGTTGTTGTCAATTAAAGAATCTACATCTACAGTGTAGCTTTCTACTGCTCCTACCCCATATAAGTCTCTATTTAGACAATAGGCTGGATAGAATGTTCCATTTTCATAATGTCCTACTATACTACAGGTAGAATAGGTATACATTCCTTTTTGTTCATTATAGTATTTTAAATGATAGGGTGCTTCTCCGATTTGTACAATATAGGCTTCTGTTATTTCATAGGCTGCTTTTATGGTATTGGCTGCATACGTAATTAGTAGAATAGCTAATAATACTATTCCTAATATTTTTTGTAAAATATTTGACATTTGATTCCTCCTATTTTTTGATTTAATTTTTTTGAAATATGAATGATTTATCTTAATTAAATTTTTTGATGAAATTTTTTCCAAAATAAATATGATTTAACAAGTATTATATTATAATATTTTTTTTATTATGTCAAGTATTTTTTGCTTAAATATTTAAAAATGTACTTTTTTGTGTTATAATATAAATATCAACATAAAAGGAGGGCAACGAAAATGGCAAAGTGTGAGGAACGCTATTTTGCGTCAAAAAAAGAACGGAGAAAATTTTGTGACAGGAAAGGTTTTTTAAAATCAAAAATTAATAAAAGACCTCGTCACGATGATGCAAGATATTCTTCTAAAATTCCTTGCATCAAAGATTGCGCAAGTTGTTATAACAACATCACTTGCACCAAATTGCCATATATTTGAGAGGCTATTGCCTCTCTTTTTGAATTTTCTAAAAAATACATCTAATTAGCCTGAAGCTTAATACTTTAAAAAATAAGTTTTGGGACTTTTTTTACATTTTTTTACGAAATGGTAAAAAAGCACTTGGTATTGGATATTTTTCTAAAATAGTTTCTTTTTCTGTCCAAATAAATTCTTGATTTATATGAGTTACTTGTACTTTATAACCTACCATATCCCATTCTATATGTGTAAAAATATGATGATGTGTTGCTATTTTTTCTATCTTTATCCCTACTAGTCCCCAATTTCTTAAAATTGCTTCTATTTCTTTTTTATGGATTTTTTGGTTGATATTTGGAAATTCATACATATTGGCTAATAATCCTGTTTTCTCTCTTTTTCGAATGGCTATTTTGTTTTCAAATTCTAATAAAAATACTGTTTTTTCTTCTTTTTTTCGTGCAAGCTTGGCATTACGGACTGGAATTTGTACTGTTAATTTTTGTTTTTTGGCTAAGCAAAGTTCTTGTATTGGGCATTGCTCGCATAATGGTTCTCCATTTGGTAAACAGATTGTTTCTCCTAATTCCATTATCCCTTGATTAAAGTCTCCTGCTTGTTTGGGCATTATTTCTTTTAAATTTTGGGTTACCTCTTTTTTGGTTTTGGGATCTAAAACATCTTTTTTACTAGCAATTAATCTACTGATTACGCGAAGTACATTTCCATCTACTGCCGGCTGTGGCTCATTATAGGCAATGGAGCTAATGGCTCCTGCTGTATATTCACCTATTCCTGGTAATTCTATTAATTGGCTATAATTTTGGGGCATGTTTCCTTGATATTTTTCTTGTATTATTTGTGCTGCTTTTTTTAAATTTTTGGCACGATTGTAGTATCCTAAACCTTCCCATAATTTTAATAGTTTTTCTTCCTCTACCTGGGCTAAGTCTTGTATGGTTGGTATTTCTGCTAAAAATCTTTTATAATATTGTTTGACAGCTTCTATTCTGGTTTGTTGGAGCATTATTTCAGAAAGCCAAATATGATATGGATTTTTTTCTTTTCTCCATGGTAGGTCTCTTTTGTTTTTTTGGTACCATTTTATAATTGGTTCTGTTGCTTTTTGGATTAATTCGATTTCTTTCATAATTTTACATTTCCTTTTTAGTTATATTTTCACATCCTTATCTCGTATTATATATGATTTAAAATATAAAAACTAGCGAACACGTAAAAAAATAACAGATAATTTCTTATCTGCTACTCTTTATGGCTCCTCGTGCTGGGCTCGAACCAGCGACCTATCGGTTACGCACTACATTAATTTTCATTAACATTATATATTTTAATATAATTTGTAGTCTGGACTTTATCTTTACCATATTTTTCAACTTAGGTAGGTGGTGTAAAGTCTCTACACACGGCTTTTGCCTTGCTCGGTATTGTCGTGTAACGATTGTTACTTACGAGTTCCACCGAATTAGCCACCTTTTTCATCTATATGTTTCCATATAGAGCTGCTAACTCTTTAGTCTTTAAGACTTGCTCGACAGCCGAGCGCTCTACCAACTGAGCTAACGAGGAATATATAAATCTAGCGACAACCTATCTTCCCAGCAGGGTAACCCACAAGTATTTTCGGCACATTTGAGCTTGACTTCTGTGTTCGGGATGGAAACAGGTATTTCCTCAATGTTATCATCACTAGAAAATTATTGTCTACTTGAATATTGTTATTATATTACATTATTTTCATTTTTGCAATAGTTTATTCAAATTTTTTTATGTTTTATAATAACTTATTCTAGCACACTCAAAAATACATAGATGAATTCTCGTTTTAGGTTCTACCTACTAGATTTTTAGATTCTTCGTTTCTTACTTAACTTTTGTGGTTAAGCCCTCGATTCATTAGTATTGATTGGCTTAATGACTCTCATCACTTACACCTTCAACCTATCTACCAGTTAGTCTTTCTGGAATCTTACTACCTTACGGTATGGGATATCTTATCTTAGGGTGGGCTTCACACTTAGA
>CALXRJ010000117.1 GCA_944390615.1 uncultured Clostridia bacterium
TTGTTGCAGAAAGAATTAAAAGTTTTTATGAAGAAAACAAAAGGTTAGTAGTTGTTGTTTCAGCACAAGGAAAAACAACAGATGGATTAATTAAGGAAGCTATGACATTATCTAGTATTCCTAACGAAAGAGAATTAGATGTATTGTTAAGCTCAGGAGAGCAAATTTCTATGGCAAAACTTGCTATTTTGTTAGATAGAATGGGAATGCCAGCAATATCTCTTACCGGTTGGCAAGCAGGAATTTATACCAATAATACCAATCAAGATGCCATCATCGAAGATATTGATACATCACGAATTGAAGAAGAATTAGACAAAGGAAAAATTGTAATTGTTGCAGGATTTCAAGGTATTAATGAAAATATGGATATTACAACTCTTGGAAGAGGAGGGTCTGATACAACAGCAGTTGCACTAGCTGCTAAACTAAAAGCTTCTAAATGTTGCATTTTTTCAGATGTGGATGGTGTATATACAACTGACCCTAGACACACAAAAGTGGCTAAAAAGATTGATACCTTATCTTACAAAGAAATGCTAGATATTGCAGATGAAGGTGCTAAAGTACTTCATAATCGATGTGTAGAGATTGGAGAAAAATTTGGCATACCAATTGTTGCTAAATCTACTTTCAAAGAGATTGAAGGAACAACGATCAATGATAGAGTAGAAGGTGGCTATGTAAAAAATATTGTTAAAAATGATAACATACAATATGTACATTTGAAAGAAAATGGTTATTCACTAGAAAAATTTAATAACCTTTATCATGCTTTTATTGAAAATGAATTAGGTGTTAAAAACTTAGTAAATAGCAGTAGCGAAAATTTGGATATATCTTTTACCATTCCTAAAGTAAAATTTAATAAATTAGCCAATCTTTTGGAAAATCAATATCCAGAAGCAGAAAGTAGTTATTTAGATATTTCAAGAATTTCAATCATTGGTAATGGAATTATGAGTAACAATACGGTTTTAAATAAAACCATGAAAATAATAGAAGATAATAAACTTGATATTATCAGTATGGAAATCAACGAAGCTAAAATTGCTATTATGTTTAAAAATATTATTTCAAATGAAGTTTTAGAAGAATTGCATAAGGCTTTGATATAAAGTAGGAAAGAAAAGTCAAAGAGAATTAGGTAATTAGTTATCTAATTCTCTTTATATTTTAGTTCTAAAAGCAGCTATTTCCGAATATAATTATTTATAGCTAGGAGGAAAAGCTTATGGTAGTAGAAGATAGAAAAAACATGGGAGCTTTGAATAATGTGATACAAAATTTAATTTTAGAAAATAGAAATAAATTAAGTATATCAGGCGTAAAAGATGTTTTAAGTTTTGATGATCAGGTAGTTATCATGGAAACAGAATTAGGTCTTTTAAGTGTAAAAGGCGAAAATTTAAAAATTAATAAATTAAGCATCGATACTTCAGAAGTCATTATAGAAGGAGAAATTAACACGCTAAGTTACAGCGACCATACCAAAAAAGAGCAAGATGGCGGATTATTTAGCAAAATATTTAAATAAAAAATAGGAGTTTGGTCAAATTGGTAGTAAATCAGGCATATTTATTTTTGATTTTTACATTAGATGGATTATTAATAGGTTTATTTTTTGATTTTTTTAGAATCCTTAGAAAAAGTTTTAAAACAATCAATTTAATCACTTATATAGAAGATATTCTATTCTGGATACTAACTGGTATTAGTATTATATTTTGCATGTATCATTTTTCTGGAGGAACTTTAAGATTATTTATGTTTTTAGGATTAGGTTTTGGGCTTATTTTATATATGCTAACTTTCAGTAAAATTATCATAAAAATATTTGTATTTCTGATTACAACCATAAAAAAAATAATACATCAGATCATAAAAACAATAATAGCTCCCTTTCAATTTATTTACAAAATCATTGATAAAATAATATTTAGACCAATTTATTTATGGTATAGCAGAACCCGAACATTTTTGACAAAAAAATCACAAAAATTAGATGATAAACTAAATAATTTGCAAAAATTCAAAAAAAATGTAAAAAATTCTTAAAGCTTTTGAAGGATTTTGAAAATAAATGGAGAATAATAATGATAGGAAAAATAATATGGCTAAAAAACATATTTTAAATCCATAGAATAAACTAAGAAAGATGGTACCTATGAAAAGTAAAAGTGGTTTATTAAAAAAAATTGTATTTATAGCAGTATTAATTTATGCTATAATAACTTTTATCAAACAACAAAAAATTTTAAATGCCTATGCAACCCAAGCAGAAAATTTAGAAACACAAATTGCAGAAGCAACTGAATATCAACAACAATTAAATGAAGAAAAGGAAAATGTAAATTCTTCTGAATATATTGAAGCAATAGCTAGAGATAAATTAGATATGTATTTACCAAATGAAAGAGTTTATGTAGATAATGAAAATTAAAAATCCTTGAAAATGGTTAACATTCAAGGTTTTTTTATGTTTTTCTCTTCACAAAAGGAAATTTTTATGATATAATATCAAAATAAATTCAAATTTTTTCTAAAAAATCCCAAAAATCAAAAATAAATTAAATTAATAAAAAAGGAGATATAAATATGCCAGATTTAGAAAGTTTGACACTATTAGAATTAAAAAAATTAGCAAAAGAAAATAACATAAGAAATATATCAAAATTAAAAAAAGAAGAATTAATAGAAGTATTAAAAAGTATTCAAAACAATAATTTTGAAGAAGAAAATGAAGATGAGGATGACATAATCGATGATTACGAAGAAGATGAATCAGAAGATGAAATCCCAAACTCTCCTCACAGATATGATGAGCCTGATGATGAAGATCAAAAATTAGAGGAACAAAACACAGTAGCTTATCAAGTAAACAATGAGGAAGATGAAATCATAGAAGGAATTTTGGAGGTACTACCTGACGGATATGGTTTTTTAAGAGGAGATAATTATTTATCTAGTCCAAAAGATGTCTATGTTTCTCCAATACAAATTAGAAGATTTAGGCTAGTAACAGGAGATTTAGTAAAAGGAATTTCCAGATGTAAAGAAGGAGAAAAATTCCCATCTCTTATATTTGTAGGAGAAGTAAATGGTGAACATCCAGAAAAATCAGCAAAAAGAACAAGATTTGAAGATTTAATACCAATCTATCCAAATGAAAGATTAAGATTAGAAACCATTCCAACTAATTATGCCACTAGAATGATTGATATCATTTCTCCAATTGGAAAAGGGCAAAGAGGACTAATTGTTGCGCAACCAAAAGCAGGAAAAACAACTTTGCTAAAAGAAATTGCCAATAGCATAACAACCAATAATCCAGAATGTGAACTTATCATGCTTCTTATTGATGAAAGACCAGAAGAAGTTACAGATATGAAGCGTTCGATTAAAGGACAAGTTGTTTATTCTACTTTTGACGAATTACCAGAACATCATGCAAAAGTAGCTGAAATGGTAATCGAAAGAGCTAAAAGACTTGTAGAGCAGGGAAGAGATGTAGTTGTATTATTAGATAGTATCACACGTTTAGCAAGAGCTTATAACTTGGTTGTTCCAGCTTCTGGAAGGACTCTATCTGGAGGTATTGACCCAGCCTCTTTACATAAGCCAAAAAAATTCTTTGGTGCAGCTCGTAATATTGAAAATGGTGGAAGTTTAACCATTTTAGCAACAGCTTTAACAGAAACAGGAAGTAGAATGGATGATGTTATATTTGAAGAATTTAAAGGTACAGGTAATATGGAAGTATTACTAGATAGAACTTTAGCTGAAAAACGTATTTACCCAGCCATTGATATTAATCGTTCTAATACTAGACGTGAAGATTTATTATTAAATGAAAAAGAATTAGAAGTGGCAGGATTAATTCGAAAGGCTATGTCTAATATGCCAGCAGCTGATAGTACAGAGCAAATTTTGAAGGTGATTAAAACTACGAAAAATAATGATGAGTTTTTGGATAAAACAAAATTGGCTTTAGAAAGATATAGAGAATAAAAAAATAAAGAAGGATTTTAAATTTTAATCCTTCTTTTTATTGGTTTAATTAACATATGGTAAAAATATTTTGAAAATATGAAAGAGGAGGAAGATTTTAAAATATGGACTTTCAGAAAAGCGAAAATATGACATTGCACAAAATAAAAGAGAGTTACGCAATGTTATATTTTAAATTTTGTTTAACATCTATTTAGGTGTTATTTTTTTACATTGAAAGGAGTAATCTATGAAACTTGATGAATTACAATTCATTGTTCTAAACAAAAGAGCAGGAGTAACGAAAAAAGGACAAAATTATTATCAAATAAGATTAGGTACTAATGTTGGTTTTTCAACTGACGTATTTGTGAAAGAAGAAGTTTATAACAATTTTTCAATCTTCGAGGTTGTAACCCAATATGTTAGATTAAATTACATAAATAATCAATTAACTTTTAATTTAGTTATATAATTTTAAATTATATAAATATATGTAATGGGGGTTCTTTATGAATAATACTCTTGAAAATATTGTTGTTGGAGGGGGTGAGGTTATGAAT
>CALXRJ010000118.1 GCA_944390615.1 uncultured Clostridia bacterium
TTTAGCCTCTAATTTAGGTGTAGTAGAACTTACCCTAGCATTAGAAAGTGCATTTGATGTAAACAAAGACAAAATCATTTGGGATGTAGGACATCAAACTTATGTGCATAAAATTCTAAATGGTAGAAAAGAAGCGATAAAAACATTAAGAAAGTTAAACGGGATAGCAGGTTTTCCAAAAACAAAAGAATCCCAAACAGATTGTTTTGATACAGGACATAGTAGTACATCTGTTTCAGCAGCTATGGGAATGGCAAAAGCAAGAGATATTAAAAAAGAAAATTATTCTGTAGTGGCAGTCATAGGAGATGGGGCATTAACAGGTGGAATGGCATTAGAGGCCTTAAACCATATAGGAAGTTCAGGAACTGATGTAATAGTGGTTTTAAATGACAATGAAATGAGCATATCCAAAAATATTGGTGGAATCAATATGCTTTTAAGTAAATTAAGAGCAAGAAAAACTTATACCATTTCCAACCAATCTGGAAGAAAAATATTAGACAAAATTCCAGTAGTAGGACCTGTTTTAGTCAAAGGAATTAGAAGATTAAAACAAGGGATCAAACAATTAATCATACCCAAAATGTTTTTCGAAGATATTGGATTTAAATATTTAGGACCAATTGATGGACACAACATCGAAGATATGGAGCTCATTTTCAAAAGAGCCAAAGAATTAGACGAGCCAGTCTTAATCCATGTTTTAACCCAAAAAGGAAAAGGATACGAACCAGCAGAAAAGGAGCCAGATAAATTTCATGCCACATCTCCTTTTGATATCCAAACTGGAAAAACCAAAAAAGAAAAAGCCAAAGATTATTCCAAAGCATTTGGCGAAAAACTAGTAAAATTAGCACAAAAAAACAAAAATATTGTAGCTATTACTGCCTCTATGAAAGATGGAACAGGTCTTAGCGAATTTGCCAAAAGGTATCCAGAGCGATTTTTCGATGTAGGAATTGCAGAACAGCATGCCTTAACATTTGCAGCAGGTTTAGCAAAAGAAGGAATGGTTCCTTTTGTTCCAATTTATTCATCCTTTTATCAAAGAGCCTATGATCAAGTGATTCATGATATTTGTATACAAAATCTACCAGTTATTATGTGTGTAGATAGAAGTGGTATTGTAGGAGCAGATGGAGAAACACATCAAGGAACTTTAGACTTATCCTTTTTCAAATTAATTCCCAATATTACCATCATGGCGCCAAAAGACTTCAAAGAATTAGAAGATATGATGGAATTTGCTATTAAACGAAAAGCACCAGTTGTAATCAGATATCCAAGAGGAGGAGAAGCAAAAGAAAAGTTTAGAACACATTCTTATATCCAATATAAAAAGAGTGATATCTTAACATTAGGAAATGATGTAACCATTATCGCAATTGGGAACCAAGTCAGTAAAGCCATGAACCTTTATCGAAAATTAAAAGAAATAGGAATAAAAGCAGAAGTTATAAATGCTAGATTTTTAAAACCATTTGATAAATACACAGTTTTAAAATCAATTACAAAAACCAGATTTGTGGTAACCATAGAAGACAATACCTTAATAGGAGGTCTAGGCAGTGAAGTAAAAGAAATCATTGCAGAAAAAAGACTCCAAAATGTAATTGTAAAAACATTTGGCTATCCAGACGTTTTTGTAGAACATGGAACGCCACAAGAATTAGAAGAAATGTATAAAATAGATGAAAAATCTATATTTTATGCGATAAAAAATACCATAAAATATAAAAAAACAAGAGAAATAAAAGCAGAAACCAAAAACATACAACAATTAAACGGATATAGCATAAAAAGAATACAAAAAAATGCTTAAAATATGGAAAAATGATGGTTCTAAAAGAAATGAAAATTAATATAGATGCGAAAAAAATACTAAAAAAGTGAAAAATTGTAAAAAAGATAAACACTCTTTAGAAAAAAAGAAGTTAACCTTTTTTCAAAGAGAGTTATCTTTTTTTCAATTTAATGTAAAAGACAAAGGCTTTTTATAAACCGGATGTATAAAAGAAAGGTGATAACATACTAAATAGTAGTGATCTATGAAATCTGACATGTCACCATACAAATCATCACCCAGTAAAGGATGGCCAATAGATGCAAAATGAACTCTAATTTGATGTGTTCGGCCAGTTTCTAACAGACATTTTACGAAAGAAGAATTTTCGCGTTCTTCTAAAACTTCAAAATGAGTAACTGATTTTTTTCCATCGGGGCAAATACATCGTTCCATAATACTTCCTGGTTTTCTGGCAATTGGTTGATCAATGGTTCCTTTTTTAACGTCCAAAATGCCAGACACAAGAGCTATGTATTCTTTTTGAAAAGTATGATTTGCCATTTGCTTAATCAAACATTCTTGTACATATTCATTTTTAGCAAAAACAATTAAGCCAGAAGTATAAAAATCTAAACGATTAACAGGTCGTATTTTTTTAGGTAAATGGATTTTATCAAAATAAAATTTTAAGCCATTGGAAAGTGTATCATCAAAATGAAGCATAGAAGGGTGAACTGCTATACCGGCAGGTTTGTTTAAAAGTAAAAGCCATTCATCTTCATAAACAATATCTAATGGCATTTTAGTAGAGATGATATTAGAGTTATCTTCTGGATAGTTAAAATCAATAGAGATGCTATCTCCTATATGTACAAAATGTCTTGTGTCACAAACTTTTCCGTTTAAAGTGACAGATTTCGTTTGGATTAATTTAAGCAAGAGCCTAGAAGATATTTGTAATTTATTTTTTAAAATGGTATTTATCGTTAAAAAATCATTTTCAACTTTATAATTTAATATCATATAATCAATCCTTTAAAATAAACTCCAAATTTAGTAAACTATAAAAGTTTACTAAATTTGGTTATAATAAAATTAGTTACTGAGTTATTCATCACTATCATGATAATGATTTTTATTAGTCATTCCTACTGAATAATAATATACTAAAGCCACAATGGCAATAGCAACAACAGCTAAAATTAACCAAATCCAAGTTGTAGATCCCATACCAAATAAAGTTCCATTATTGGTAGTAGAGGTTCTAGTAGCTGTATAATTTCCTGTATGATTTGTGGTCATAGCAGCTGTATTGGTTTCTCTAGATGTTGAATGATTTGTTTCAGTATTACTTGTTGTTGTATTCATAGTATTTGTATTGGTATGATTAGATGTCATATTTGCTGTACCATTTTCCATTTCACCAGTCATATCTTTCGATGTATTAGAAATGTCTCTAGCGGCATCTTCGACACCATTTTCAGCATCTCCTACTACATTCCTTACAGTATTTGCAGCACCTTCCATGGTAGACATGGCATCAGCAGCAAAAGTACAACCAATACTAAATAGGATAGCAAAAGTGAATAATAGTAATCCGAATAAAAACTTTTTTTGCATTTTAATATCCTCCTAAAAAAATTAGTTTAAAAACTAAACTTAATAATAGTATTATTTTTTTAGGACAAAATATACAATGAAAAAAATTCAAAAAAATAAAAAAGTGGCTTAAGCCACCTTTTTGCCTTCATTTGAAAAATCCCATTGTTGTACTTTTCTTTACAAAAAGGTGTAATGAAATATTTCTTACACCTTGTAAAAAATTAATTGTGATTAATTCTAATTAAAATTGCTATAGCAAAAAATATTAATAAAACACCAATTACAATCAAAGCAATATTAATCAAATTGGTAATAGTTGAACTATTAGAAGTTGTAACATTTGCTACACTACTTACAGTAGAGGATGTATTAGAAGTAAATAAATCACTTGTAGAAGAACTTGTATTAGAAGTAGGACTACTATTTAAAGCATTATTTGTAGTAGCAGTAGAACTATTTAAAGTATTATTTGTAGTTGTAGCAGTAGCAGAGTTAGAAGTCATTGTATTAGAATTTGTTGTACCGGTATTTTCGGTTAAGTTTAAATCAATACCATAGCAAACATTTGCTAACAAAACAATAGCTAACCCAAATACTAATAATAGTTTTGTTATTTTTGACATAATCATTCCTCCTTAAGACTTTCTCATTTGATTCACAATAATAATATCATAACACAAAAAAATATAATTTGTCTATAATTTTTAAAAAATTTCTAAAAACATTGTAAAAAATATTGTTTTCTGGTAAAATATATTCTATAACTTGGGAGGATAGTCATATGTATTCATTAGAAGAATTTGACAAAGAAAAAGCAAAAGTTTTAAAATATATACTATACAAAAAAAGAACTGAAAATGAAGTAAGAACCAAATTTCAATCTATCTTAGAGGAAGAACTGCTAGAAGACATTATAACATATTTAAAAGAAGCCAAATACATAGATGATACAGAATATATACAAAAAATAATCCATAATTTTAAAACATTAAAAAACTTATCTATGGCAGAGCTAAAATACAAATTACTGGCAAAAGGTTTAAACAAAAATTTAATTGAAGATTATTTTTATGAAAACCAAGAAGAACTAACAGAATATGAAATAAACGCAGCATGTCATATGATAGAAAAAAAGAAAAAAGACTTAGAAGCAGGCGAAATAAAAAAATATTTATTAAAAAAAGGGTATAAACAAGACAATATCAAAGAAGCTTTTGAAAGACAAACCTAAGAAAGGAACCAAAATGAAAAAAATACTGTTTTCAGCATATTCATTAGAGGTAGGAGGGATTGAAACAGCATTAATAACATTATTAAAAAAAATCCACATAAACTATAACATAACTTTATTTTTAGAAAAAAAAGAAGGAATATTCTTAAAAGACATACCAGAAGACATCCAAATCAAAACCTATGTACCAAGTAGCAATCCGATCAAACTCATCAGAAAAGCTAGTAATTTCATAAAACAACAAATATTTAAATTAAAATACAAAAACAAATTTGCATTTTCAGCATGTTTTGCAACCTATAGTTATCCAGCATCTTTTGTAGCAAGAACAGCAAGCAAAAATTGTTGTTTATGGGTACATAATGATTACATGAATTTTTATCAGCAAGATGTAAACAGATACAAAGAATTTTTTTTTCAACTAAAAATCGAACAATTTCAAAAAATAATCTTTGTATCAGAAAATGACAAAAATGTATTTTTAGAGTATTTTCAAGAATATAAGGAAAGGTGTTGGCAGTGTAATAATTTAATCAATTATCCAATGATACAAAAAAAAGCAGAAGAAAAAATTTCAGACTTTAAAAAACAAAAAAATCTCATTACATTTATCAATATAGGAAGGCATGATGAAAAACAAAAAAAGCTAAGTAGAATCATTCATGCTACCCAAAGATTAAATGAACAAGGTTACTATTTTAGAGTAGTATTCGTAGGAGAGGGGGCAGATACGCCTAGCTATAAAGAGCAAGCCAAAAATATTCCCAATATAGAATTTTTAGGAACCAAAGAAAATCCATATCCTTATTTAAAGGAAAGTGATTGTATGATTTTGTCATCTGATTTTGAAGGCTATCCAGTGGTATTTATTGAAAGTCTCATTTTAGGCAAGCCAATTATAACAACAGATGTATCAGATAGCAAAAAAGACATAGAAGGCAAATTTGGTATTGTTGTAGAAAAATCAGAAGAAGGTGTATACCAAGGAATGAAACAATATTTAGATCATGGATTTAAAATGGAAACTTTTGATCCAGAACAATATAATAAAGACATATTAAAAAAATTAGAAGAAATCATAAAATAAGGAGAAATGCTGTAAAAAATATGATAAGTTTTATAATACCAGCCTATAATGCTGAAAAAACAATTGAAAATACCATTACCTCCATTTTACAACAACAAACAAACTTACAATATGAAATTATACTAGTAAATGATGGTTCAACAGATAAAACAGATACCATTCTACAAAAATGGAAAGAAAATGAAAAAATAAAGTATTTTATAAAAGAAAATACCGGTGTAGCAGACACCAGAAATTTTGGCGTAAACTGTGCAAGTGGAGAATACATCATCTTTGTAGATAGTGACGATTATTTAGCAAAAACTTTATTAAAAGATATAGAACCTTACATTAACCAAGGAATTGAACTAATCAAATGGAATCCCATATTTGTAGATGAAAACAAACAAGAAATTAGTAGAGAAAAAAATATATCTTTTGAGCAAGTAACAGGAGAGCAAGGTTTTAACCTCTTATTTGGCAAAGATAAATGGTTAGATTGTTTATGGAATTATGCCATAAAAAAACAAATCATACTACCATTTCCAAAACGGAACCTATCATGAAGATTTTGCAACCATGCCACTTATCTTATTAAAAGCCAAAACCATGGTAGCTATTAACCAATATGAATATTATTATGTGCAAAGCCAAAACAGTATTATGAGGAACGAAGATCCAGTCAAAACCAAGCAAAAGTTACAAGACAAACTCAATCATTTTGATCAGCTAATAAAAAAAGCAAATCATATGGAAATCGAAACAAAAACGAAAGAAAATATAGCCATATTTGCCACCAATTCATTATTGGCAGTAATGCCAGAATTAAAAGAAGAAAACAAAAAATGGTATAAAAAAGAGCTAAAAACAAGAAAAATTTCAAAAAATATAAAGGTAAGAAATTTAAAACAACTTATCAAAAAAATCATTTTAAAAATAAAATATTAAGGAGAATCAAAAAATATCAATGTTAACCAGTATAATCGTTTTAATTATATTAATTTTAATTAATGCTTTTTTTGCGGCGGCGGAAATTGCATTTATCTCATTAAATGACGCAAAAATAGAAATGCAAGTAAAAGAAGGAAATAAAAAAGCAAAAATCATTCAAACCATGCTAAAAAACCCAAGTAAATTTTTAGCAACGATCCAAATAGGAGTAACTCTAGCAGGATTTTTATCCAGTGCGTTTGCATCAGACGCTTTTGCAGATAGACTAGCACCAGCTTTAAATGCTATACTGCCAAGTATTTCTGTTACGACTTGGAGAAGTGTATCTATTATTATCATTACTTTAATTTTATCTTATTTTACACTTGTATTTGGAGAACTAGTGACAAAAAGGATAGCTATGAAATATTATGAAAAAATATCTTTTGCAAGTATTGGAGTCATAAGAGTGATTTCTTTAATTACAGCTCCATTTGTAAAATTTTTAACACTTTCCACCAATCTTGTATCAAAACTGTTTGGTGTAACAGGAGAGGAAGAAGAAAATGTAACAGAAGAAGAAATAAGAATGATGATTGATGTCGGAGAAGAAAAAGGAACCATTGAAGAAGAAGAAAAAGAAATGATCAACAATGTTTTTGAACTAAATGACAAAGTGGTTTCTGAAATTATGATACCAAGAAATAAAATATTTGCCCTAGATGCAGATCTAAGTATTGCAGAAGTAATAGAAAAATTATCAGAAGACACAAGATATAGTAGAATACCAGTATTTGAAGAAACCATAGATAATATTATTGGTATTGTTTATATAAAAGATATTTTACTTTCAACGAAAAATAAAAATTCTAAAATTAAAAACTTAATGAAAGAAGCCTATTTTGTTTCAGAAACCAAAATGGTAGATGAATTGTTCCAAGAATTAAGAAAAAATAAAAAACAAATAGCAATTGTTTTAGATGAATATGGTGGAACAGCAGGAATGGTAACAATGGAAGACATTTTGGAAGAAATTGTTGGAGAAATTTATGACGAATATGATAAAGAAACTGACAAATTCAAAAAAATAGATAATAATACTTTCTTATTTGATGCTAGCATTGCTTTATATGATGTAGAAAAGATTTTGGATATCGATATTGATGAAGAAGAAGTAGATACATTAAGTGGCTATTTAATTAAACTTTTAGATCGCATTCCAAAAGATGGGGAAAAACCTGTTATAGAAACAGAAAAAGTTACGTATAAGGTGGAAAAAGTCTATAATAGAAAGATTATAAAAGTTAAAGCTTGTAAGAATTTATAGGTATAAGCCAAATTTAAAAGCACAATCATAATGATTGTGCTTTTAAATTTTAGAATAAATTTGCAAAAAATATAAAAATATGTTAAAATATAACTCATTGTAAGAAAAGGAGAAATATATGTTAGATATTTTATTAGATGCGGTTATAGATACCGTAAAATTAATTCCATTTTTATTTATAACATACTTGCTTATGGAATATATAGAAAATAAGACAAGTAATAAAATGAAAGAAAAAATTCAAAAGGCAGGAAAACTGGGACCTTTAATAGGAGGATTGGTAGGAATTATACCACAATGTGGGTTTTCGGCATCTGCAACGAATTTATATGCTTCCAGAATTATATCAATAGGAACCTTAATTGCTGTTTATTTAGCAACTTCTGATGAAATGATACCAATTTTTATTTCAGAAGGAATGCCAATTGGTTTATTAATAGAAATACTAGCAATTAAATTAATTTTAGGTGTATTTTTTGGATTTTTAGTAGATTTTATTTTTAGAAAAATAAACAAAAATAAAGAACCAGAAGAAATTGTAGACATATGCGAAGAAGAACATTGTCATTGCCACGAAAAGGGAATTGTAAAAGCAAGTTTAACACATACCCTTAATATAACAATTTATATTTTTATGATTACTTTAGTGATAAATATTTTGATTGCATGGGTTGGAGAAGATACCATCGAAATGTTTATTCGCAATAATGCCTTTTTAGGACCTGTTGTTGCAAGCTTAATTGGACTTATTCCGAATTGTGCAGCATCTGTTATTATAACAAATTTATACATAGACAATGTATTAAATATGGCATCTTTAATTGCAGGATTATTGACTGGAGCAGGTGTTGGTTTAATTGTATTGTTTAGAACCAATAAAAAACATTTGAAAGAAAATTTGACCATTATGGGATTGATTTATGTGATTGGTGTGATTTCTGGTTGGGGACTTCAGTTGATTGGAATTTGACGTATAAGAAAGTCAATCAAAAAATCGGAAGAGATTATAATCTCTTCCGATTTCTTTATCAATAAGATAAAAACTAATCGTTATTTTTCTTTTTCAAATCAACAACAATTGCATCTTCATTATCTAATAAAAATTTAGATGAAGGATTGGATTGAATTGGGTCTACTTCATGACTTTTTTTATCAGTAAAATTTACTTTTCTAGGATCAAATTTTTTCATTCCGGAATCTGAATTTTGATTCGGATCGGAGATGGCATCAACAGAAGTGAATTTTGAAAAGTCATAGTTTTTACCTTTATGTTTTTCTTTATATTTAGGAGCCATAAATTCGATAATACCATCACTGTTAACAGGAGCACCATTATCACTAACAATTTTGTAAGCACATTTGTTATCAGTAAAGAATTGCATGTTACCAGCCATGATTTTATCTTTCCAGTCATATTTTACATCTGACATCTTGGACTCCATTTTACCTTTATCACTTTCAAAACCTTGCTTAAATTGCCATTGTTTCCATTGACCAATTTCTTTTTGCCACCATTGTAATTCATCAATTGGTGCTGCTCCACCAGTAAATACTTTACTTGAACAGTTAGAAAGTATAGTACTATTAAATTTGTTCATTGTAATATTATCTGATTCAATATTTCCAATACTTACATTCGTAACACCTGAGGTACCAAACATTGATATACTTTGTGCAGAAATCGTTGTTCCAACACAATATTTTCTGTACATGGTAAATATGGCTTCTGTATCTTTGGTAACATAGTCTGGAAATTCATCAATATAAAGGTAGTGAGGAATACGCGTTTTTTCGTTTCCTGGTCTTCTTAGTACTGCATTTTGCATGGATAAAATAAAGAATAAACCAAATGCGGTACTAGCAAATTTTCCGGAATCACCACGACGTGTGCAAACAAAGATAAAATCACCATTGGCTAATGTTTCATCAAAGTTTATGTTATCATAACGATTACATAAGATATTTTTAATTTTAGAAGAACGAAGCAAGTTCTCTAATCGGCTAGCAATGTAAAAAGCATATTTTTCCATATTTTCTAGTCCACGACTTTCTGGATAGAAATTTTTTTCAAAGAACGTAATTTGCATCGAGTATTCTTCTGCTAGTTCTTCATCTTGTTTTAAAATTTCACACATTTTTTGTACTAAACTGAAATTGTTTAATAGTTTTAGTAAATCTTCCATATTAGGAAGTACACCATCATGCATTTGTGGATAAATTAATTTTAGTAGTATGGTTAAATTTTCTAAAATTTGTATTACAACATCTTCTGAAAAATTATCATTATCTGGTGCTTTTATGCCATTTAAAGTAGATGAAATTGTTACGGCAATGGTATTTGGATCATCATACACAAACGGATTTAGACCTTTTGAATTAGCTGGATTTAATGGATCTAGTAAAATATAAGGTACATTAAAATTATCACATACATCCATCATTTTAAAGATACTTTCATTATCTGGAGAAAGGTAGGTTAAACCAATATTTCTATAAATCGTTTTTGGTGAAGTAGAAAGTATCATTTTTTGCATAAAAGTATTATATAAAGTTTCTTTTCCAAAAGCTGGTGATAACATATTTAAATTAAAGTTTTGGTTTAAATATTCATTACTATAAGGTCCATTAATAGTTGCAATTCCTGTTTTTAAAGCAGTAAATCCTAATTCTTTGGAAGCTTCTTTAAAGAAATATTTTTTCTCAATATCTTGTGCAATCATTGGCTCAAATACTCTTGCTGTTTTACCAGTTCCAGAACCACCACAGACAAGAAGAGAACGATACCTGCAAGTTTCTCCATAAATTACTTTTTTACCAGTATAGTAATCATAAACAAAACTTACATCACACATGTATGCTGTGTGTTTGGCAGAGGAATCAGATAAATCAATTCCTGTATATTCCCAAAGTGATTTTACTTTATCTGAATTATCATCAATATCTATAATTACTTTCTTAATGAAAGGATAGAAGGTGACTAATGGAACATATAAGGAAACTGCACAAAATGCTTGTCTTACTAATCCTGAAAATTCTGTAACAATGTTAGCATAATTTGGAACAGATAAAAATAATATCCAAAGTCCTGCATTTAACCATTGTGTAAACATAGAAATTGCTATGATAAACAGACCAATGAGATACACATAAAATAAGGTTACTTTATGAGCTCTGTCATGTGAAAAGCTTGACTTTCCTGAAAAAGCAAAGGCAAAAGCGGGACAAGCTAAAGCTAAAGTGTATCGGATTGGCCCCCAATAAGAGCTAGAAACACCGGTAAATACCATAAGTAGCATTTCTACAATTCTATCAATACATATATAAAAAGAAATTAATGTTAATATAAAGGTGAAAAAAGTATTTCGATTAACATTTAATTTTTTTAGTAGTTTATCTAATAATTTCATCATATTTTTTATCCCTCTTATTTAAATGAATTTTTACAATCCTTTATATTATCCTACAAAATGAATAAAATTACAAGAGGAAAAGAGAAAAAAGTTAATAATTTTTGTCAATATGAATAATAATATCTTTTAAAATTTTTTTATCATTAGAAGATATTTCTGTTAAATATTTTTTTAAAGTAGAGTCCAAAGTACTTTCTTCAAATTCTAAAAGCTCGCCAAACAATTTGTTAGGGGACACTTTTAGAAAATTACACAAATTTAATAAAGTAGGTACACTACCAACATTTCTACCATTTTCTATATTTCTTAGTAAATCAATAGAAATATTAACACTTTCAGAAACAAATTCTTGCGTATATTTTAAATTCTTTCGTGCTTGTTTTAAATTTTTTCCTAAAACTTTTAAAATATCTGCATTGGTTATTAGCAACATAAACACCTACTTTCTTGTCTTTTCAATCATACCATTGAATTAAAATATAAAAAAGTGAGTTAAAATAATTAAAAAAATAATAACACCTAAAAAATAATGAATAAAAATGATATTTTTTTTAAAAAACTATTGCAAAAAAAAAATGAATCATATAAAATGTGTGCATAAAAATAATATAATAAAAGGAGAACCGATGATGAGAAAAATCAACCAAAAACCTAAAAACAACGCTAAATTCTGGAATGAAACAAAAGGAATTACACTAATGGCATTAGTAGTAACAATCATAATTTTGTTGATTTTAGCAGGTGTATCACTAAGTATGATAATGGGAAATAATGGCATCCTACAAAAAGCAACCCAGTCAACAGAACTAACAGAACATGCCCAAATACAAGAAGAAGTATCTCTTACCTATTTAGAAGTCTTAATGGATCATCCTAATAGCAATCATTATGAAATCGCAAGTTCTTTTCAAGACACCTTAAGAGGTTATGACAATCATAATGAAAAAGATACGGTAACTTATGAACCTGCCAAAGATCGTTATAAAATCTATTATAAAGATCGTTACTTTGAAATCAGTACAGATAGCGGAAATGTAACAACAAACAGGCAAGAAGAAAAAGACCAAATTGCAGATATTGTAGCAGGACTTCCAAGTGAAGGAACTACATCTGAAAAAGTAAGTCAAATCCAAGAACAATTACCAGACATGGTAGTAACAGAAGATCCAGACACGGGAAAAATCGTGATTGAAGGAATTGAGTCTAATTGGGAAGTAGACCCAGTAACAGGAGAAATCACAGAAGCAGCACCAAAAGATGTAACACCACCAGAAGTAACTTTAATTACCAACACTGTAACATCCAAAAGTATATCTGTAAAAGCAACAGCAACAGATTATGAAAGTGGCTTATTAGAAACAGATACCTATAAATTTTATATAGCAGACTCCCAAATTTACCCAATCACCCCAACTGCAACCAACACAACAGGAGAATATACATTTGATAACTTAGATAGTAATATCCAATACTACATCAAAGTAGAAGTAGAAGACAAAAGTGGAAATGTAGGAAC
>CALXRJ010000119.1 GCA_944390615.1 uncultured Clostridia bacterium
TTCGCGCTTCCTCATTTCATTTAAGTTAAGATGCTCTATCAGGTATTCTGGTCACATTCGTCATTCCATAAATTTTATAACCATAACCGTTGGAGACCTTTCTGCCATAGGAATACACGATGAATTGTAACAGGTGGTAAAACAAAAATATAAAAATTTCAAAAAAATATTGATATTTTTTTGAAATTAGGCTAAAATAGAAAAAGTTTAATTTTAAGGAGGCCAAAAATGGTAACTTTAAAAGAGGTAGAAAGCAATAAAGAAGTAAAGTCTTTAATCGAAGGAGCGCAAAAGCAACTAGATGAACTTCGGCTATACCGAACATTCCTATAGACATTTAGGAATTGTTTCCAAAAGAGCAGGAGAAATTCTAACAGATTTAGGATTTGATGAAAGAACAGTAGAACTTGCTAAAATAGCAGGTTATTTGCATGATATAGGAAACTGTGTAAATCGAGTGGACCATGCGCATTCAGGCGCAATCCTTAGTTATAATTTATTAAAAGAAATGGGAATGAATGTAGAAGAAAGAACCGAAATCATGATGGCAATAGGCAATCATGATGAAAATACAGGAACAGCCATTAGTAATATATCAGCAGCTTTAATTTTAGCAGATAAATCAGATGTAGATAGAACCAGAGTATCCAAAACCAATATTGCCAATTTTGATATTCATGATAAAGTAAATTATGCAGTAACCAATGCAGATTTAAAGCTAGATATACAAAGTAAAATCATCACATTAAAATTAAATATTGACACAAAGATATGTCCTGTGCTAGACTATTTTAAAATTTTTATGGATCGAACCTTAATGAGTAAATATGCAGCAAAATATTTAAATATATATTATGAATTAATTATCAATAATACAAAATTATTATAATAAAAAGAGGAGGAAACAAAATTGAAAGGAAAAAAATTAAAACTAATCACACTAATATTAGCAATTTTAGTAATATGTTTGGTATCATTTGTAGGAGTATATACACAAAATATGAACCAAATGCAAAACCAAGTAAAAGGATATGATCTTACCAAAGACTTAAAAGGTTATAGAGAACTTGTTTTTGAAGTAAGTGATGCAACAGAAGTTTTAGATGCCGAAGGAAATGTAGTAGGCAATACAGATAGCTATTCAGATGAAACCATTGAAAGCTATTCTTATGAAAAAACAGACACAAAAGTAAATGCAGACGAAGATTTAAATACAGAAAATTATCAAAAAGCAAAATCCATTATTGAAACCAGATTAAAAAGTTTAGGCGTAGAAGATTATAACTTAAGTTTAAATACAGAAAATGGAACCATTTATGTGCAAATACCAGAAAACAGTTCAACTGATCATGTAGTAAGCAATATTTTACAAGTTTCTAATTTTGAGCTTAGAGATGCAGAAGACAGTAGCCAAGTATTTATGACCAATGATGACATAAAAAATGTTTCTGCTTTATATAACACAACAGAAACAGGAACAACCGTATATCTTCAAATAGAATTTACGAAAAATGGAAGAGATACATTAAAAGAAATTAGCACAGGAGAATATGCAACCAAAGAAGAAAGTGATACGACAGAAAGTACAGATAACACATCCAATAGTACAGAAGAGGAAAATGTTTCAGAAAGTGAAGATACAGCAGAAACAAATGAGACAACAGATGGAAGCGAAAATAACACGACAGAAGAAACATCCAATGAAACAACAGAAAATACATCATCTGATGGAGAAAGTGAAGAAAGTACAGAAAGTACAGAAAACGACAATACAGAAGAAGATACCCAAAAAGAAATCGTATTAGCCATTGACGAAAACGGAATGATAACAACAAGTTTTGATACACCAATTGAAGATGGCATTATAGATTTATCCATGAATCAAGAAACAACCGATGTAGACACCATTACAGAAACATTACAATCTACATCAACCATTGCATTGCTTATCAATTCAGGAAAATTACCTTTAACCTATCGCGTTACAGAAAACAATTACATAAATACAGATATTTCAGAAGATATGGTTCAAAAAGTGATATATGGTATTATTATCCTAGCTATAGTAGCCTTATTATTTATGATCATCAAATTTAAATTAAAAGGTTTTCTAGCAGCAATAGCCTATATAGGTTTTGTAGCACTTGACTTATTATTAATCCGCTATACCAATGTTTCCATATCGATTGAAAGTATAGTAGCAGGTGTGATAATTCTAATAATCAATTATGGATTAATTTATCAATTATTAAAAGTAAAGGAAACAGATGCTGAGCAAAGAAAAATACAATATCGTAACCAATTCAAATCAGCTATTATGATATTAGTACCAATTTTTATCATTTCTATTATATTTGTATTTATTAATTTGACGAAGCTAAATACTTTTGGTATGTTTATGTTCTGGGGAATACTATTAAGTATCCTTTACAACTATATTGTAACAAAAAATATGCTAGATTAAACGAAAGGAAGGTAAAGAAAAACAATGAAAGAACAAAAAAACACGAAAAAAACATTTTTATATATCATAATAGTTATCCTAATTCTAATGGGAGCAATTGTGTGTGCTGTAAAAGGTTTTAACATAGAATTAATCTATACTAGCAGACAAGAAATTATGTTATCACATAGTACAGAACTAGATGTAACCAAAATAGAAGAAATAGCCAAATCGGTATTAGAAAATAAAAAAGTAAAAGTTCAAAAATTAGAAAGATTTGGAAATGCAGTAGAAATCATATCTACTGAAATTACAGCAGAAGAAAAAGAAAATATGATCAATAAAGTAAATGAAGCATATGGCTCAACTATCTCAAATGACGATATAGACATCATAAGTGTACCAAATACAAGAATAAGAGATATTTTAAAGCCATACATATTACCAGGTATCATAACATTTGTTATCCTCTTATTATATTTTGCTGTGATGTATCATAAATTAGGATTAAACAAAGTATTATTAAAAGGTATTTTAGTACCAATTATTACAGAATTAACATATTATTCTATTATTGCCATAACAAGAATTCCATTTGGAAGAGTAGTAAATGCTATAGCAGTAGGATTATATGTAATGAGTATAGGAGCATTATCTCTATACTTTCAAAAAGAAAAGGAAAAATTAGTGATAGACAAAAAGGAGAATGATGAATAATGGGAGAACAAAAAGAAATTATTTTAACACAAGAAGGATACGATAAATTAGAAGAAGAATTAAACTATTTAAAAACAGAAAAAAGAACAGAAATAGCAGAAAGAATAAAAGTTGCTAGAGGTTTTGGAGATTTATCCGAAAATGCTGAATATGATGAAGCAAAAACAGCGCAATCTGAAAATGAAGAGCAAATAGCAGAGTTAGAAACGAAATTAAGAAATGCAAAAATCATAGATGCAAAAGACATTGATACCAAAACAGTTCAAATAGGAAACAGTGTAAAATTGCATGATGAAGAATTTGATGAAGATATCGAATATACGATAGTAGGTTCAACAGAAGTAAATTTAGCAGAAAATAAAATTTCAAATGAATCACCAATTGGTAAAGCTTTAATTGGCAGAAAAAAAGGAGAAATTATTGATGTAGAGGCTCCAGATGGTGTCATTCAATTTAAAATTTTAGCAATAAAGAAATAAGATAAGTCTAGAAAGAAAAAAACTTGCATATATTTCAATAGGTGAAATGTATGCAAGTTTTTTTAGTAGAAGAAGCCAAAAAACTAAGTTTATGGAAGAGATTATTGAAACCAGTGGAGATAAAAGGGGATATTATATTATTAAATGGTAAATGTAAAAAGATGAAAGGGAAAAGAAAATTAAAAATAGTACAAAATATAAGAAAAAAGTTAGGAATGACTAAATTAATACTTTCCAAAGAATTAAAACAAGATAAAGAATGGATAAATTTATTTTATAGCAATGAATTTGACATAGTAAATGGAAAAAAATTATGCCAACTTCTGATGGATAAGATTGTAGACAAAGTATGTGAGAAAAATCATATTAAAATGCAAGAAGCACAAATTAGTATTGCCATAAATGACGTAAATCAGTTCAACATGAAATGGATAGAAGAGTTATCAGAAAAATTTAAACTATTAAATATTGTAACAAACCATATTCATTATTTCAAAAAAATAGTAGAAAAACTTTGGCTAGAAAAAGGAATTGTGATATCTGTTACAAGCAATAAGAAAAAGGCTCTTTCAAAATCTAATATGATTGTAAATATTGATTTTCCAGAAGAACTGCTTAATCAATATTCTATCTATGAAAATAGTGTTTTAGTGAATATAGAAGAAAAAGTAAAAATCAAAAAGAAAAGATTTAATGGAAAGATTATAAATGACTATAAAATCAGTTTCAAAAAAGATTCCAATATAGCAAGTTGCTTACAAAAAGAAAAATATAAAGATTTTGATTTAAATGATTTGGCAGAAATTTATATCATAAATAGTCCAAAAGAAATAGAAGATATCATAATCTGCTAATTCTAAGTATAATTTTCCTTAAAAGGTAAATAATATAACTAATCAAATTTTAAGGAGGATTATATGGGAGTACATTTTAGGGAAAAGGAAGAAAAATTAACATTGGGGATGATTATAGCTGGAATTGTTATCATAGCTATACTTGTAACATCTTTCATAGTATATTTGTTAAATGCAAATAATGCTAATACCGAAGGAGAGATCTTAGAAGAGGCACAAGCAAGTCAGCCACAAGAAACACCAGAAGATGATTTGGAAAGTGTAAGTATTGATATTGGAAAAACGGTAAATGAAGCAGCAAATGAATCAAATGTTGTAGCCAATAATACAGTAAATAGTAGTACCAATAGTAATACAGCAAAAAATACCACCAACACATCAGGAGGAAATACCAATGCTAGCACAAATACAAGTAGCAATACAACCAATACAACAACAGATTCGAATACAGCAGCAATGAATAATACTGCTGAAAATACAGAGGTAGAAGTAAAATTTACTGCACCAATTCAAGGAGAAATTTTAAGAGAATTTGCATCAGATTCTTTAGTATATTCTGAAACATTAGAAGAATGGGTAACACATAATGGTGTAGATATCAAAGCTGATAAAACATCTGTTGTAAAAGCAGCAGCAAAAGGAACCGTATATGCCATAAAAAATGACCCAAGATATGGTCTAACGGTTATTGTAAACCATGAGGGTGGATACCAAACCGTTTATGCCAACCTTTTAACAGCAGAATATGTGGTGGAAGGAGAAGAAATTGATGTTGGACAAACAATTGGAACAGTAGGAAATTCTGCTACTTTTGAAATTGCAGATGATTATCATTTACATTTTGAGTTAATAAAAGATAATGAGTATTTAAATCCTGCTAATTATATGGAATTTTAATTTGATAGTTTTGGGGACGGAGGAAAAAATATATTTTTTCCTCCGTCCCTAGTTTAAATTTTAGAATTTTTTGAATTAGGATAAGGTTGAGGTTCATCTGTTAATCCTAATAAATAGTCAGCAGAAGTATGATAGAATTTTGCTAATAGATATAATTTGTCTATTGGCAAATTTCTTTCGCCATTTTCATATAATCCATATTGCTGCCTTGTTATTTTTAAAGTGGCAGCTACTTGTTTTTGTAATAAATCTTTATCTTCTCTTAATTCTTTTAGCCTTTTTAAATACATTTTTATCACCAAAAAAATTTTATCATGAATTTAAAAAAATGCCCTTGACAAGCATCTAAATGAATGCTAAACTATCTGTACAGGAATTCAAATGAATGCATTATAATTAAAATAAGGAGGTGAGTAGAGATTACGAAAATAAGATTAGCTTATAAAAAGTAGAATGAAAGATAAAAAGGAAAGGTGTAAAAGAGATGAAGAAAAAAATTAGGTATGATTTAAAGGGCATAAATTGTAAAGTTAAAAACAAAGGTATAACTTTAATTGCTTTAGTTGTAACTATAATAATCTTGTTAATTTTAGCAGGAATTACAATTGCAGCACTAAGTGGAGATAACGGAATATTAAAAAATGCAGCAAGAGCAAAAAAGGAAACCGAGCAAGCTCAAAAGAATGAAGAAAGTATTTTAAGTAATTATGAAGACCAAATAAATGAATATGTAGGAATAGATTGGAATGTTGCATTAGAAAATGCAACAAAACATCCAGATCAAGTAACAAGCACAGCAATAGGTGTAGGAACTGATGGCAAGCCAGTTAATATGGATTTATGGGAATATTCACTAATAGAAGATGGAACTTATGCATTAAATAGTGAAGAAACAATATCAGCTGTAAAAGAAGAAAATTGGTCAGCTGCAAGAAAAGGTTATTTAGGAGCTTTTA
>CALXRJ010000120.1 GCA_944390615.1 uncultured Clostridia bacterium
TTAAATGAAGCTGCTGTACAATATATTGCTGCTAAAATAATTGGCATTAAACCTGATTTTGAAAAATATTATGATATTAATATTTATACCCCTAGTCCTTCTTATTATCCAATAGAATGTGCACTTCTTAATGAATTAATCTTTTTTACTGGGGAAGATGTTTTATTTAAAAGTACTTATTTTTCGACTGATGATTTTAAAGATGAAATTGTAAAACATACTTCTAAAAAAGTTTTTGACAAAATTTTAGGTGCTTTTGATGATATTTTAAAGTATGAAGAACAAATTATTGTTTTGCATAATAAAATCTCGGCTACCGAAAAAACAGACCATTTGCAAAATAAAATTTTAAACTTTAGAGAAAAAATAAAAGATACTTTTATACAAATACAAAATTTAATTATAAAAGAATTTTTTGAAACAGAATATAAAAATATAACAGATTTAGAGAAACTTGAAAACTTTAGAAGAAATCTAACAAAATTTGAGCAAATAATTGGCACTGTAGAGAATTATACTTTTTTTGAGGATTTTTATACTGAAATGATGAATCAATTGGAACATAAGTCTAATGTTTTGGAAAATGGTGGCATTGAGACTGCCATTTTGGTGAAATCTTTTTCGGTTGTTGATTGGATAAGAAGGTGGAAAAATTTGTTGTTTACGAAGGATATTCATGATAAAATGTAGTTTCTTGGTTTACTTACTAAAATTTAAGTCAACAAAAGAAAAGACTATACTAATTTTTAATAGTCTTTTCTTTTTGAATTGTTAATTATCTACCTGTTTGTGCTAATCTCTCACTATTTTTAATAAATTTAACACATACTCCTCCTTTGTTCTCATCTTTTCTTTATCTTCCTCTTTGATATGGTCATACCCCATCAGATGATAAAAGCTATGTACTACCATATAACTTAGTTCCCTCTCAAAGCTATGTCCATATTCTATAGCCTGTGTTTGCACTTGTGGTATGGAAATTACCATATCTCCTAAAATATCGTTATATGCTAAAGAGCCTTGTTGTATTATTTGGTCTATTTCTTCTTTCTCAAACATAGGAAAAGACAGAACATCAGTTGGTTGATCCATATGGCGATATTGTTGGTTTAATTTTCTAATATTTTCAGGATTGGTAAGTGTAATGCCAACTAATAGCTTTTCTTTTGGCAAATTTTCTACTTCAAAACATTTATCTAAGACTTTTGAAATCGTTTTTTCATATGCATCATTTGGTTCAATATCTAAATATTCTATTTTGTACACTTATGATACTACCTCCACTTTTTTGCCTATTTTTTTATAATTTCCTTTTGAGATATATCCTTGTATTTCTCTTAATACACCATAATCTACTAATTTTCTTTTATAATATTTCAATAGTCTTGAGTAATCACATTTTTCCTTTTCCATTTTTTTCATATCATCTTTAATAAATAATACTTCTTTTTGTTTGACATATTCAATAAAATTGATATCTTTTAATTTGGTGATTTCTTGATATTGGTTCCAAAACTTTTTGAATTCTTCTCTTTGCTGTGCATTTTCCCAATATACTTTTGTAGATAATAATTTTATGTTATAATCTTCTATTAGATTCATTAACATATTGTAAGCTTTTTCTCTTTTGGCAGCAATTTTGGTGTCTTGTACTAAACATCTTGCATCTTTTAGAAGCTTCATATAACATTGCTCTGCTACTGTAAGTGGCAAACTGTGTGTAAATAATTTTCTACTAATACCAAGTAGTAACATATTTTTTTCTATATTGTCTCTTTGATCTAGTTTGCCTACTTCAAAAGCTTCATAATTTTCATAATCTTTTCTGATTTCTTCGTATTTTTTATTTTCTTTGTTTTCGTCTTGTTTTAGTTTAAGTGCTAGTATATTTTCTATGTATTCTTTTAAAGTATTAAAGATTTTTATATAAATCCATTCTTTGGTAGAGTCATATATTTGGGTCGTGTCGGCAAGTTTTATGGAATAATTTTTGAGTATACCTTTATATAACCAATCCATTTTTTGAATATAAAATTTATTAAATTTTTCAATTACTTTTTCTTTTCCTGTTTGCTTAACTGTTTCGTTGTCTAGTTCTATTAAAAATTGTTGTTTTCTAAATTTATAATCAACATATTCGTTTTCTTTTAATGCTATTACACCATAATATTTTGATAGAGCATTTTTTTCAAAATCGCTTGCTGACTTGTTTTTTACTTTTTTATAGATGGAATCCATGACATATTTGTCAAGTGCTTCTAGGTAGGCTTCATAGGCTTCATCATATTTTTTTTCATAGGTTTCTTTCTCTTCTTCTTGTAGGTTATAATGTTCAAACGCTTTTATCATGGAATTTCTTTTTACAGAAATTAACATACCATTAATGCCTACTTTGGTTGGTGTTAATATTTTGGATATTGTTTTGGTGATTTTATTAATAAATGATTTATTGGCTCCTGTAATTTTTAAACTTGTTTCTTCCATGTGCATCTTCCTTTCTCAAAGTTTTTTCCGTTGTTGTGTTTTCCATTTTTTTCCATTTACTGTGGTCATTTTTATTCTATACCAAATTATAAAAAATAGCAATAAAAATTGCTATTTTTTTAAAATTTATTTTTCCGTCATTCTATTTTTTGACTCTCCCCTATACTTTCTACTACTTCATAAGTAACTGTTACAACTACCGAATTTTCGCCTTCTACGGTTTTTACATTTTTTCCAGTTATATTTTCCAAATAGGGGATAGTTTCTTCTATTTGTTTACTTAATTCTTCTATTCCTTTGTTTGTTGCTTCTTCTAATGTATATGTTTTGGTTTCTTTTTTCATTTCTTGATTGGTAATTTTAATAATAGATATAGGCAAATAAAAATCAGAAAAAAGTTTTAAGTTTTTTTCTTCTCTATTGGTTTGGTAAAATTCGAATTCTGATATATTTTTGTATAATTTTATTGAATAAGAATTTAAATGAATTTCATATTTATTTTCTACCTCTCCTGTTTTGGTATAAATATCTTCCTTATATTTTACTTCTTTTGTTTGCTCATACCATACTTTTGCCTCTACTTCTCCTAAACTGTGAACATATCTTGGTTCTGTATATTTTCCCTCCATAAAACCTGCAATTAAAATATCTCCTTCTTGTACGGTATCTCCTACCTGTACCATGGCTGTTCCATTTTGGGCTGTAATTTTTGTTATGATGCCTGCTTTGGAGGCTATAATATTACAATAATCCGTATTATTAATAATCTCTGGTGAGTTATCTGCTTTTACTATATTGACAATTACATTGGTTCCTTCTATATCAATTCCCATCCAAGCAATATCATCTCTTTTTAATCGTATTTCATTGATAATTTGTTCTGTATCTATTTTACTTTTTAAGATTCCTTTGGAAATTCCTGCATCTTCTAAGTCTTCTACTATATGCTCTACTGTTAAATTATTTTCAACTCTAATTTCTACATTCCATACATATTTGGAACTTACATAAATGCTGCAAAATACAAGGATTAAAAATAAGGCAAAAATTTTTCTTTTTTTATAGCGATTTAAAAAAAATGGAATTCCCTTTTTCTTTAAAATTTTAACTTTACAATTGGTTTTTCTGGCAATTTCTGATAGATTTTTAAAATCTTGTATGCCTATATTTAAATATAATTTAACCCCTTTTTCCCTCTTGATATTCCAAATGAGTAATTTTCTGCTGGTACAAATATTGATGAATCTTTCTACATAATATCCTTCTATTTCAATTCTGACATAGCCAAAAAGTAATCTAAGCAATAGCTTTATATACATACTGCCTCCTAAAATCTTAATCATCTTCTATTCTTTCTAGTTCTAGTGATTCTATTTTTCCTGTGATTTTTATATTGTCTTCTGTCATTTTTTCTAGTTTTAAATGGATTCCATGAATATTCATAATTCCTATAAAAGTGTTTATCTTTATGTAATAGTCTTCATATTCTAATATTCCTTTATAATTTTCTATTATCATTTCTTCAAATCCTGTTATGATAAGATTGGGGATATTGCTGTATACTTCTTTGGGGATTTCTAAAATATCATGAATTCTATTTTTCTTTTTCATATTCTTTCTTTATGTTCGTCTTGGAAGACTTACATAAGTTCCTCCCTTCTTGCTTGTAGCTTTAGTTTTATTTAAATTCATCTAAGGTTTTAAATTCATAGCCTTCTTCTCTTACCTTGTCGATTAGTTCACTCATGATTTCTGAATTGGTTTTGGATGTCGCATGTAATAACATAACTTCTCCATTGTGAAGGTTGGAAATGATTTTATTGATGGCATCCTCTTTTTCTGGTTGACTGTCTTCGTTCCAATCTACATAAGCAAAACTCCACATGACGGTTTTAAAGCCTAGTGTTTCTGTGATGCTTAGCGTTCTTTCGCTAAATTCTCCTTTTGGGGGTCTCATGTATTTCATTTCGTAATGATATTTTTCATATAGAGTTTGGTTGAGTGTCATAAGTTCTGTCTTGATTTCTTCGTCAGAGAGATCTGGCATACTTTTGTGGTTTACTGTATGATTTTCTAATTTCTTAATGTCTATTTTTTAGAGATTCTTACACACAAAAAAGCGCTATATAAACACATATAGTACTTAATAAATTTCTTATTTCTTTCTTATAAAACAAACTGATGACTAACTATTTCTAGTTAGCCACCAAACATAGCAATCTTTTTTTAATTTTTTCATTTTCTTCATTGACTTTTTTATTAAATTAGGTGTATAATAAGTATAGAAAGTAAGTAATCACAAAAGCGTGGTTGCCCAATATATTTTTGGAACTACACATTGCTCTGTAATCGTTTTTTTGAGCAATGTGTAGTTTTTATTTTATTTGCTTATTAACCCATTGTATGTATATGATACATAGCAAGGCTAAATTTATTGTTATCGAAATCATTAAACCTATTACTAGGAATGCTAAAATCTCAAACATA
>CALXRJ010000121.1 GCA_944390615.1 uncultured Clostridia bacterium
TCCATATTAGCTTGGATTACCATGAAATATTGGCATGAAGATTTAGAAGAAACTTCTCAGAGTACCTTACCAATTGCCTATCAAGATTTAAAATGGTATCAAAAATTAAAAAGAAAAATGATAGAATTTTTTCATAAAATATGGAAAAAAGCACGTACTAAAAAGGAAATAAAAAGGGAAGAGGAAGGAAGTACTTTATGAGACCAGTGATAGAAAAACCAAAGTTAGGAATCAGACATTTTGTTTACGTCATAATCATTATCATATGTATAGGTGCAATGGGAATATCAATTTATATGCAATTTTTTAGAGATGAAAAACTAGGCGTAATACTGGGGATAACCAGTGAAGAGATTGATGAAGAATATAGAAGTTTAAAAGAGAATTTCTTAAATATTTTTGACAACAGTATAGAAGTTGTGGAAGGATATACAGGTAGTTTGAACAAAATTAGAAATCAAGAAGATATGATATTACTGGCCTATAATACACAAGAGCAAACAGATACTTACACAATAGATCTAAAAATACCCTATTTTAATATTAATTCAGATTGTGCAAGGCGATATAATCAACAAATTAGATCTGTATTTTTCGATAAATCAGAAAGCCTAATTTCTGCAACCAATAATAACCATGTGATTTATAATGTAAAATACAAAGCCTATGTAAATCAAAATATCTTATCTTTAGTGATTTTATCTGAACTCAAAGAAGGAGATGCGAGCGAAAGAATTATCGTAGAAACTTATAATTATAATTTAGAGGAAAATAAAGAAGTAACGATAGAGGAAATGATCCAAAAGAAGGCAATTAACATAGAACAAGCCAATAAAAAAATTAAAGAAGAGGTAAATAGTTCACAAGAACAAAATATAAAATTAGCAGAATTAGGATATAATGTAAATGTAAGAGACACAGATGCAGATACTTATCAAATCCAAAATGCAGATCAATTTTTTATGGGACAAAATGGTTACCTTTATATCATATATCCATACGGAAATAATGAATTTACTAGTGAAATGGATGTTATTATATTTCGATAAAAATAAAAAAAATAGAGAAGCGGGTACTTCTCTATTTTTTTGAAAATAAAAGGGGATGTTTTTTTCTTTCAGCTAATTGAGTGTTTCAATTAACTTATATATAATATACTATATGTTTTTGTCCTTTTTGTGAATAGATTGTGAAAAAAGTATTAAATTAATTAGAATTTTGTTCACCTAATGTTAAAGTAAGATCTCTTTCTTGCCCATCGCGATTTATTTTTAAAGTCATGGTATCTCCAATAGAATGAGAATTTTTAATCTCATTTAATTGATCCATTGTTGTAATAGATTGACCATCAGCTCCGATAATCACATCTCCTACTTTTAAACCAGCTTTTTCAGCAGCAGAATATTCTTCAACAGAAACAACATAAACACCTTCTACTAAATTATATCTATCTGCGGTTTCAGCATTTAAATCTCTTCCAGAAATTCCGATATAAGGTCTTTTTACAGTATTATATGTGATTAATTGATCAATAATATCTGTTGTTGAATTAATCGGAATCGCAAAACCAATTCCTTCTACCCCAGTGCTAGAAACCTTTAAGGTGTTAATACCAATAACTTGGCCTTGACTATTAACTAATGCACCACCACTATTGCCAGAGTTGATGGCAGCATCTGTTTGAATACAACTAAAGGTTGTTGCACTTTCTGAATCTTGCACTTTTCGATTAACAGCACTTACTACACCACAAGTAATGGTAGTACCTAAGTCTAAGGGATTTCCTACAGCCATAGCAAATTCTCCCACTTGTACCGTATCAGAATCTGCAAATTCAGCAGCTGTTAAGCCAGTTTTATCAATTTTAAGAACCGCTAAATCAGTTTGTGAATCTTTTCCTACAATAGTAGCATCATATTGTGTTTCATCTCCATATAAAGTAACTTTTAAAGAGGTTGCTTCTGAAATATCATAGTAAGTAGATTCTGAAGAAGAGTCTACAACATGGTTATTTGTAACAATGTAACCATCTTCACTAATAATAATACCAGAGCCAGAAGCAGAAGCTTCTGATGTTAAAGTCTGACCATTACCAAACATACTATAATAAGAAGATGATGTTACATTATAAGTAACAGAAATACCTACAATAGAAGGTAAAATTTTGCTGGCAGCATAAATGGCTGTATCAGAATAATTGCTAAGTGAAACTAAATCTGTATTGACAACTCCTGAACTGGTAGAAGTATTAGATTGTGTTGGAGAAGAAGTTTCTGTTGAACCTAAAATCCTTTCTCTTATACCAGAGACGCCAAAACAAGTTCCAAGTACTAAACTACAACCTAAAACACCACTAATAAATGGGATAGCAATACTTTTGCCAAAGGAAGTAGAATGATAAGATTTTGAAGTATTAATAACATTTTTAAATTCATTTTCATTCATATGAATAACCTCCATTTTTTATATTATACTCATTTCTTTTTTATCATACAATATATTTGTGAAAATTATGTGAAAAAAGTGTAACAGTTGTTGTAATTTATATGCAAATAAATCAACAACAACTGTTATAGAAATACAGTTATGAAATAGTAAAAATGGAAATGTCTAAATTTGTCGAATTTTGCGATGAAAAGTTAGGATAAATTTGTCAAAAAATATTGACAAACCATGTAAACCGATTTATACTTTAAACATAATTATATAATTTTTATTTGTAATATTTTTATGGATGCATACATAAAAAGAAAATATTACTTATTTCAAAAGAGTTATAACTCATTTAAAATTTAATTCTAATTTTTCTTTACCAAAAATTCAGAAGTTAGAAATGAAACTAGGAGGTTGATAATTTAAAAAATATTTTCAAGATCCAAAATAAATATGAATAAATAACAAAAATAAAAAAGCAAACAATATACAGAATAAAAGAAATATCACTCTTTCTAATTAAAAACTGCTAAAGTACATTTGATAAAAATATTGAAATCTATGCTATAAAAATATATTAAAATCAAAAAGAAAAAGGAGGGTAGGGTTATATTGATGTAAACCTTAGAAATTTACAAATTGTTGGTGGGAAAAATTGATTTATTCTCCAAAATTTATTATAATAATTAAAAATAATAAAAAGGAGGAGCTTATGAAATATATCTACACACCACAAGGCGTATGTTCTATGCAAATGATATTTGAAATAGATGGAGATATTGTAAAAGACTTAAAAATTGTGGGAGGATGTCCTGGCAATACAGTAGGAGTAGCAACCTTAGTAAAAGGAAAAAAGATCAATGAAATCATTGCAATATTAAAAGGCATACCATGTGGAAGCAAAGGAACATCCTGCCCAGATCAAATTGCTAGAGCTTTGGAAGAATATAAACAAAAATATAAAATCTAAAAAATCGTTATAAAGAAAATTTCAAAAAGATGGCAATTTATGTGATTGCCATCTTCTTTTAATTTTGATCAGGAGCAATGCCTAAAGCAGGTAAAACTTCTGAAAGAATATTAGAAACAACAGGAGCAGCTGTTTGTCCACCTTGGTGACTATCACCATTAGGATCATATAGTGTAACCAAAATCACAATTTGTGTATTCTCAATTGGAGAAATAGCGGCAAAAGAAGTTACATAGCCAGCATTAGTATCTCCAACAATTGGTTCAGATGTTCCCGATTTACCACCAATAGAATATCCTTGCACTTGAGCATTTTTTCCTGTTCCATCTGTTACTACAGATTGCATCATAGATTTTACTTCATTTGCAGTTTGAGAAGAGATGACTTGTCTAATTTGTTTGGTTTCAAATTCTGTAATTTCCCCAGTATCTGTATTTTTCATTGATTTAACAATTCGAGGTTGAACCAAATAGCCATTATTGGCAATGGCAGCAATAGCAGTACACATTTGTAAAGGTGTAATCGTAAATCTCTGACCAAAAGACATAGTAGCAAGTTCTACAGAATTAACTTTATCTAAATCATGAAAGATACCAGATGATTCTCCAGATAACCCTATATTAGTTTTAGTAAAAAATCCAAAAGCATCGTAATATTTGTATAAAGTATCAGCACCAATTCTTCTAGCTAATTGCATAAAAGAAGGGTTACAAGAATCCATCAAAGCTTCTCTTAAAGATTCTCCTTCATGAGTTCTATAGTAAGGTGCCTGATGTACCCAACATTGGATAACAGTACCATTAATATCTTCAAATCCATTACAATAAAAATCATTTGTAATATCTGTTTGAGTAATATCTTCTTCAAGAGCAACAGAAGCTGTAATTAGCTTAAATACAGAACCTGGTTCATAAGTTTCAGAAACAGAACGAACCTTCCACATTTCATAAATTCTAGAAGATTTTTCTTGACTAGAAAGAGAATCCCAGTTATCTGCATAATAAGAAGTTGGTGTAAAAGGATCATTTAAATCATAATTAGGATAAGAAGCCATTGCTAAAATATCCCCGGTTTGAGGGTTCATAATAATACAATTTCCACCTCTAGAACAAGAATTTTCTTCAACAGCTTGTTTTAGATATTTTTCAACAATAGATTGAATATTAATATCTACGGTAAGAGTTAAGTCATAACCATTTTCGGCAGGAATAAAGGATTCTTGTGAATTGGGAATTTCACTTTGAGAAGCATCTGTTGAAGTTACAATTTCTCCAGAAGTTCCTTCTAAAATGGAATTATAGGAATATTCAATTCCTGCTAATCCTTGATTATCAGTTCCACAAGCACCAATTACTTGAGATAATAAAGTACCATGAGGGTAATATCTTTTAGTATCTTCATCAATATTAATGCCAGCAGAAATTTTATTTTCTTCCATCCAAGCTTCTAATGCTTGTACTTTATCTTCTTCTACTTTTTGCGCAATGGTAACAGAAGTGGAGGAAGTTCGATTTACTTTTTCTAAAGTTTCATCATAATCTAGTGAAAATATTTCAGATAGGCCTTTGGCAACGGTTTCTTTTAAGGTGGCTGTTTCTTCGTCTGTCTCTCCTTTTATTCTAGAGGGAGTGATAGAAATCGTATCAACTGTTTCACTTATGGCTAGAGAAGCCCCTGTTGCATCATAAATATTTCCCCTTTTACTGCTAATTTCTTCACTGGTTGTTTGTTGACGGGTTGCTAAACTAGCTAAATAAGAACCATCCACTACTTGCAAATAAAATAGTCTACCAATCAGTAATAAAAAAATGATAAAAGATAAGATTAAAAAAGTTTTTAATTTTTTGGTAGAAACTACATTTTCGATATTTAAATTACTTTTTAATTTAGCTATTTTTTCATCAGTTTTTGTTTTATTTATTTTATTTTTTACTTTTTTTGCGAGTTTTTTATTATTTTCATTCATCAGTAAATCACCACTTTTTATTTTTTATTAGTATTTTATAGTAAAAGGCTTTAAAAATCAATAAGTTTCCCAAATAAAGTTATGACACAATTGCTTTATAGCAGTTAGGAGAAGTGTTTGGGAGAATTGTAAATTTTTTAAGGAGGTTGATCATTTGTTATCCATAGTAAAAAGTATGTCTTTAGAAGGCATTAATGGGTATTTAGTAGAAATTCAAATTGATGTTTCTGGGGGACTGCCAAGTTTTGATATTGTAGGACTTCCTGATATTAGAGTTAAGGAAGCAAGAGAAAGAGTTCGTACAGCAATTAAAAATTCTGGAATCGATTTTCCTAGTAGAAAAATTGTTGTAAACTTAGCCCCAGCAGATAAACGAAAAGAAGGAACTTTTTTTGATTTACCAATTGCAATCGGTATTTTAAAAGCAATAGGAGAAATAAGTTCAATAGAACTTAAAAATTTTGAAAGTACAATTTTTTTAGGAGAACTTTCTTTAGATGGGCAGATAAAAGGGATTAATGGTGTTTTACCAATTTGTATTGAAGCCATGCAATTAGGCATAACACGTGTTGTAATCCCAAAAGAAAATCGAGTAGAAGCTAGTATTATAGAAGGATTAGAGATTGTAGCCGTCGAAAATTTAAGAGAAGTAATTAGCTATGTGAAAGGAAATCTTAAATTAGATGTACCTGTTTTAGAAAAAGAAATTTTTTATCAGCATAAAAATGATTATAAAGTAGACTTTTCAGAAGTAAAAGGACAAGAAAATGCAAAAAGAGCACTAGAAATTGCAGCTGCCCGGTTCTCACAATTGCCTTTTAATTCGGAAGTCCAGGCGCAGGAAAAACAATGCTTTCAGAAAGACTAACCACTATTTTGCCAGATTTAAGTTTTGAAGAAGCTTTAGAAATAACTAAAATTCATAGTATTGCTGGGGAACTGGAAAGAGGAAAAGGGCTTGTTATGGTAAGACCATTTAGAAGGCCACATCATACAAGTTCTCAAGTTGCTATGATAGGAGGAGGAAGAGTACCTAAGCCTGGAGAAGTAAGTTTAGCACATTTTGGCATTTTATTTTTAGATGAATTACCAGAATTTAAAAAAAGTACCTTAGAAGTACTAAGAGGACCATTAGAAGATAGAACGGTAACCATCAGTAGAGCAGATGGAACTGTTACATATCCTTCCAATTTCATGTTAATGGCAAGTATGAACCCATGTCCTTGTGGTTATTATGGAACAGATGATAAAAGATGTAAATGTTCTGAACAAGCAATTTCAAAATATATTGGAAAAATAAGTCGGGCCACTTTTAGATAGGATTGATTTACATATAGAAGTCAAACCAGTAGAATATGAAAAAATAAGTTCAACTAATAAAGTAGAAACTTCCTATGAAATTAGAAAAAGAGTAAATCAGGCAAGAAAAATGCAATGGGAAAGATATAAAGGACTAGATATTTATGCAAACAGTGAACTAAGTCCTAGTTTAATAGAAAAATTTTGCCAATTAGACGAACAGGCAAAAGAAATTTTAAAAGTTGCCTTCGAAAGGTTAGGTTTAAGTGGCAGAGCTTATGGAAGAATTTTAAAGGTAGCCAGAACAATAGCAGATTTAGAAGGAGAAAAAGATATAAAATGTGACCATGTTGCAGAAGCAATACAATATAGGAACTTGGATAGAAAGTATTGGAAAAGGTAAAGATGGTAAGTGCGGAGAGAAGGTTTAAGTAAAGCGGAAAGGATGGGATTTTTTATGATACTAGATTTAAAAACACAAGGTTATCCAGAAAAGCTAAAACAAATAACAAATCCACCTAAAAAGCTGTATGTAGAAGGAAATGTTGAAAATTTAAATACCAATTGTTTAGCAATTGTAGGTTCGAGAAGATGTACAGACTATGGAAAAAAGTGGTGTGAGATTTTTGTAGAAGAGTTAATCCAATATGATTTAACCATAGTAAGTGGTATGGCAACAGGCATAGATGCTGTGGCCCATAACACAGCAATTCAAAAGGGAGGAAAAACAATTGCTGTGCTTCCTTGTGGTTTAAAAAATATTTTTCCAAAAGAAAATCTTAATTTATATAAAAAAATACTTGAATTTGGAGGAACTATAATAACCGAGTATGCAGAAGAAGAAAAGGCAGACTCCAATAAGTTTTTAGAGAGAAATAGAATTGTAAGTGGCTTATCAATTGCAATACTAGTTGTAGAAGCAGCCTACAGAAGTGGAACAAGTGTTACAGCCAAACTGGCTAAGTCACAAAATAGAGATGTTTTTTGTATCCCAGGAAGTTTAGATAACCCAAAAAGTGTAGAAACCAATGAATTAATCAAAGATTTTGCCAAAATGGTTACAGAACCAAAAGATATTATAAAAAATTATCCTTTTTTACATAGAAGAAAAGTAAAAAAGAAGGATTTTAAAGAAATCCATGAAGTAGAAGATATGCCAGAAGCATATAGAAACATTTATCAAATAATAACAGAAACACCAATTGACAGTAATGATATAGTGAAACTTACCCATATGAGCTTAAAAGATATTATGCCAAAATTAACCATATTAGAATTAGAAGGAAAAATAAAAAAAGTAGCAGGAAATCGCTATAAAAGAAGGTGAGGCTTAATCAATAAAAAAGAATTAGGAAACATAGGAGAAGAAATTAGTTGTTATTATTTACAAAAGATAGGTTATGACATTTTAGAAAGAAATTTTACCTGTAGACAAGGTGAAATTGATATTATAGCAAAAGATGAAGAGGAGTATGTATTTATAGAAGTAAAGACAAGAACAAGCCTATGTTATGGTAGACCAATAGAAGCGGTAAATACCGATAAACAGAAACACATTTATAAAAGTACAAGTTATTATTTATATACGAAGCAATTAGAGCATTCTTTTACTAGGTTTGATATAATTGAAGTTTTTTTGGATAAACAAAAGTATAAATTGAAACATTGGAAGGGAGTGGATATTAATTTTAATCAATAAGAGAATTTATCTCTTGCTATTTTGGACTTTTTAGATTACAATAAAAGAAGAGGTAAGATTATGAATATATTAGAAGAAACCAAATTTTTAATGAAAAAGTATAAAATAAAAGCTAACAAAAACCTAGGCCAAAATTTTTTAATTGATGAAAATGTAATTAAAGATATTGTAGCAGGAGCCCAAATAGAAAAGGAAGATTTAGTTATCGAAATAGGGCCAGGCTTAGGCAGTATGACAGCTTTACTTTTGGAAAAGGCAAAAAAAGTAATATGTATAGAGCTTGACAAGAAAATGATTAAAATTTTAAATGATAGATTTATTGCTTATAACAATATTGAATTAATCAATCAAGATGTTTTAAAACTTGATTTAAAACAAATCATTCAACAAGAAAAAGAAAATAATCAAATCAAAAATGTAAAAATTGTTGCCAATCTTCCTTACTATATTACAACACCAATTATTATGAAATTATTGGAGAGCAATTTAGGCATAGAAAGCATCACTGTTATGATCCAAAAAGAAGTGGCAGAAAGACTAATCGAGGTTCCAAGCCGGAAAAAATACAGGGGCAATTACCTATACGGTTTATTATTATTGTGAATCACAAAAAATAAGAGAAGTAGAAAATACATCTTTTATACCGATGCCAGAAGTTACATCAGAAGTAATCCATTTAAAATTAAGAGAAAAACCAGCAGTAGAGGTGAAGAATAAGAAAGTATTTTTTAATATTATAAAAAGTGCTTATATGCAAAGGAGAAAAACTTTGTTAAATGCTTTGGTAAATACAGGGGTATTTCAGAATAAGGAAGAAGGAATGGTTAGTTTAAAAAAGTTAAATTTAAGGGAAGATGTTAGAGCAGAAAATCTTACAATAGAAGATTTTGCTAGGATTAGTAATTTGTTTTGTGAGAGTCATTAAATTATTTTTATAAAAAGTATTTTATTTTGTGAAAAAAGATGTTATAATAGGGGTGGAGTAAAAATAAAGGTAAAACAAAGAGGGGAAAAAATTTCTTAAAGAGGAGGATAGCATGAATCAAATTTTAATTACAGAAAAATTATATATAACTCCAGAATTAAAAAAGAAGAAGAAAATGTATAAATTTAATTTTATCATTTCCATTATAGTAATAGTAATATTATTTTCTTTTTATGTCTATGCAGAATATGATAGAAATAAAAGTGAAGATATATCAAAAGATATATTAGCAGGAATGGTAGTAGAAGATACGACAACTATCAGCAAAGAGGATGAAACATGGATTATTGCTTTAGATGGGAATGGAGAAGTTTCCAATGCAGATGAAGTTACATTAACAAAAGGTAGTTTAACAGGAACATATACAACAGAAGATGGAAAAACATATAATACAGTTGGGACCATTAATATTCCATCAATAAATGTAAATTATCCTATTTTATCAGAAACGTCTGACAGTTTATTAAAAGTTTCTGTATGTAAATTCTGGGGAAGTGATCCAAATGAAGTAGGAAATTTATGTATTGCAGGGCATAATTATAGAAATACCAGATTTTTTAGTAAAGTTCCTAATTTAGTAGTAGGAGATATGATAGAAATAACAGATTTAACAGGAAAGACCTTACAATATGCTGTTTATGATAAATATACAGTAGATCCAACAGATGTAAGTTGTACTAGTCAGTTAACCAATGGAAAAAAGATTGTAACACTCATTACTTGTACAAATGACAATAAACAAAGAGTAATTGTACAAGCAGAAGCTATATAAAAAATATCTTTTCGAAAATTTTTCATTTTCGAAAAGATATTTATTTTTCCATTAATCTTGTTCAACCTCATTAAAAATAGGATCACTAAAGAATTCAATTAATGTTATATTAAATCCTTCACATACGTGTAGTAACGTATCCAATTTTAAAAGTTCTGTTGTACCATTCATGAAAGAACATAAAGTAGAAAGAGGTATTCCAGAAGCTTTAAATAATGCCCATATAGACATGTTGTTTTTATCTAAATAGTAACGCATACGTTTGCGAATTGCATCTGATAAAGACATAATATTATCACCTCGATTATTTTTTGTATACAAAAAGTATAGCAAGAAAAATGTCGAAAATAGTCTATTTAACTATACTTGTGAGCGTTTTTGTACACATTTTTTATGCTAAGTTTTTATTCATATTGTTACCATAAAATAAAAAAATATGAAAAGGATGACAGGCAAAAATAAATATTTTCATCATTAAGTAAAACGGAAAGGAATAAAATTTTCTATGAAAAACGTAGTAGTAATAGGTGCAGGAGCATCTGGACTAGTTGCAGCCATATTTGCAGCCAAAAAAGGAAATGAAGTTACATTATTAGAAAAAAATAGTATATGTGGTAAAAAAATCCTAGCAACAGGAAATGGAAGATGCAATTTTTGGAATGAAGATCAATCAATTTGCCATTATAGAAGTTCACATTTAGAAGAAGCCGAAAAAATATTAAGTATTACGAATCAAGAAAAAATATTAGCATTTTTTAGAAATATAGGGATAGAAGCAAAAATTAAAAATGGCTATTATTATCCTTTCTCTAATCAAGCAGTTAGCATGCAAAAAGCCTTAATACGAGAAGCACAAAAAGCAAAAGTAAAAATAAAAACAGGGAAAGAAGTAATAGATATCCAAAAAATAAAAAATAAATTTGAAATAAAGCTAAAAGATGAGGAAAACATTGTCTCAGATAATGTCATTTTAGCAACAGGCTCAAAAGCAGCCCCTAAAACAGGTTCAGATGGTTTTGGCTATCAAATCGGTAAAGTATTTCATCATTCTATTATAAAGCCTTTACCAGCACTTGTTCAATTAAAAGCTAATGAAACATTTTTAAAACAATGGGAAGGAATCAGAGCAGAGGTCAAAATAGCACTTTATGAAAACAACCAAAAAATAGCAGAAGAAAAAGGAGAAATCCAACTAACAAGTTATGGCATCAGTGGGATTTGTGTATTTAATTTAAGTGGAAGAGTAGCCAGAGGCCTAGAAGAAAAGAAACAAGAAAAAGTAGAAATAAACTTTTTAGAAGGATTAAAAATAAAATCACAGCATGAATTTTTAAAATGGATAGATCATCGAGATGTCATGCTTAAAAATAGAACCATTGCCGAATTATTAGATGGTGTTCTAAATGATAAGTTAGTGGATGTTTTATTAAAAAGAGCTGAAATTAGCAAACAAGAAAAATGGAAAGATTTAGACCAGAAAAAAAGAGAAAGACTTGCGAAAAATATAGTAGCTTTTGATTTAAAAATAACAGGTACAAATTCCTTTGACAAAGCCCAAGTATGTTCAGGAGGAATTCCTTTAAATGAGATAAATAATTATACCATGGAATCTAAGAAAGTAGATGGCTTATACCTAGTTGGTGAAATTTTAGATGTAGATGGAGATTGTGGAGGATATAATTTAACCTGGGCTTGGATAACAGGAATGCTTGCAGGTAAGGCAATAGGATAGTTATTATGAATATATTTTGAAAGGACATAAGGAGAAGAGAATGATACGATTGAGACAAATTTATATAGACTTAGAAGATAGGAAAGAACAATTAATAGAAAAATGTGCTAGCAAACTTAAAATCCATAAAAACCAAATAATAGATGTTAAAATAGTAAAAAAATCGATTGATGCAAGAGATAAACTTAAAGTTGTCTATTGTTATGAAGTGGATGTAGAAGTATTGGAAGAAGAAAAAATTTTAAAAAAATGTAAATCAAAAGATATTTTTAAAACACCTAAGGAACAATATGTTTTTTCAATGACAGGAACGCAAAAAATGAAACATAGGCCAGTTATTGTTGGTTCAGGTCCAGCAGGTCTATTTGCTGCTTATATGCTTGCTCAATATGGCTATCAACCATTGATTTTGGAAAGAGGAGAAAGTGTTGAAAATAGAGCAAAAACAGTAGAAAAATTCTGGCAAGAAGGCATTTTAAATCCAGAATCCAACGTACAATTCGGAGAAGGGGGAGCTGGCACATTTTCAGATGGAAAATTAAATACATTAGTCAAAGATAAAGCATTTAGAAATCAGAAGGTTTTAGAAATATTTGTAGAAGCGGGAGCACCAGAAGAGATTTTATATATAAATAAACCACATATTGGAACAGATTTATTAAAAGAAGTTATTAAAAATTTAAGAAATAAAATTATTGCTATGGGTGGAGAAATAAGGTATCATTCCTGTTTAACCAACCTAGAGATTGAAAAGGGAGCCATAAAATCTATTGAAATAAATCATACAGAAAAAATAGAGACAGATGTACTAGTTTTAGCAATAGGACATAGTGCAAGAGATACTTTTTACATGTTACATAAAAATCATGTGCCAATGGAACCTAAGCCATTTGCCGTAGGAGTAAGAGTTCAACATACGCAAGAAATGATAAATTTAGCTCAATATGGAAAAGAAAAAGACAAATTACCACCTGCCTCTTATAAGTTAACTTTTCATGCAAGTAATGGAAGAGGTGTTTATTCATTTTGTATGTGTCCAGGTGGATATGTAGTCAATAGTTCTTCAGAAAACGGGCATTTAGTGATTAATGGAATGAGCAATTTTAAAAGAGATACACCAAATGCCAATTCTGCAATTGTTGTAACAGTTACACCACAAGATTTTTCTAACACACTATGGGGAGGCATAACATTTCAGCAAGAATTAGAAAAAAAAGCCTATCAATTAAGCAAAGGAAAAATTCCAATCCAACTTTTAGGTGATTTTATGCAAAATCAGAAATCATGTGAATTTAAAGAGATACAACCAATTTTTAAAGGAGAATATGAATTTACAAATTTACAAGAAATTTTACCAGATTTTGTAGTACAGGCATTAAAAGAAGCTTTTCCCAATTTTGATGAAAAAATAAAAGGTTTTGCTAAAAAGGATTCGATTTTAGCAGGCGTAGAGACCAGAACATCTTCTCCTATAAGAATAGTAAGACAAGAAAATGGAGAAAGTAAAATAAAAGGTTTATATCCTGCTGGAGAAGGAGCTGGATATGCACGGAGGCATTATGTCTGCTGCTATGGATGGAATAAAAACAGCAGAAAATATTGCTAAAATATTTTTGAGGCATGGAGAAAGATAGAAAAATTAGTGCATATACTAAGTATTTATCTGCATATATAAATAAAAAATATATGCACAAAACTGTTGACTATCTGCATATAAAATGATAGAACATATGCAGATAATATAAGAATATGCATAAAAAATTAAAAAAATATGCGGAAAGAAGGCTTATAATGAAAAGATTTGATTATTCATTTTTAGATAATGGATTATTGCCAGCTAATTTA
>CALXRJ010000122.1 GCA_944390615.1 uncultured Clostridia bacterium
ATAAAACTTGCACAATCTGTACTTCCACCAGCTAGCCCTGCTTGCATCGGGATTTTTTTGTTGACTTTTACATAAACACCAGATATGTTTTGATAAGTTTCTTTCATTTTTTGATAGGCTTTATAGATAATATTTTTTTCATTATTTAATTCTGGTATATTGGTTTGAAGCTCTAAACAATTTGTTTGGGTCTTCCTTATATATAATTCATCATATAAATTAATTTTTTGAAAAACAGATTCTATATTATGATACCCATCTTCTCTGATCCCAGTTACTTCTAAATTCAGATTAACTTTTGCTCTAGCTTTTAGATATATTTCTTCCATTTTCTTCTCCTATTTTCAATAAAGCTACTACTCTGTCGTCATGCAAACAAATACACTAATTCCATTTCCTTTTCCAAATTCAGTTAAGCCTTCTCCCGATGTTGCTGTAATGCCTATATTATTTTCACTTATATTTAGAATTCTGGCAATATTGCTTCTCATTTCTTCTATTTTAGGACTTATTTTAGGTACCTTACATTCGATTGCTATCGATATATGTATAATTTTTTCTTTTAGATCTTTTAAAGCTTCTTTTAAATATTCTTCACTATCAGTTATTCCTCTTTTGCACATATCATCCGCAATTTTTCCTAAAATATTTTTACCAGTAATACCTGAAACTGCATTGGTAATGGCATGTAATATGACATCTCCATCACTATTGGCAAGCATTGAAAAATTTTCTTCAAATTCAATTCCTCCCAATACTAACTTTTTGTCAGTATTTTCATAATTAATTCTATGACTATCTTGTCCTATTGAAACTTTCATTTTTTACCTTTCTTTCCTATTTTTTATTAGGACAAAAATTTCTGCCCTAAAAAAAACAATCCATCTCTCCTATTTTAGGACGAAATGGATTGTTTCCGCGGTACCACCTAAGTTAGTAACCGCATTTATTTTTAAATTTAGTTACTCTCTTTATTTTCTTTTAACGCAAGATTTACGGCAGGGCTTACTTTTGTTTCAGCCTTGCAACCATTAAGGTGATAAAAAATAGTTTTTTCTTGCTTTGCTCTCAGCTTTTGCAAAGTTCTCTGTTAGATAAGATACTATTTTTGTTGTCCTTAATTTTGTTTTTGTTTATTTTTATGGTTTCTATCTTATCATAAAAAATTGATTTGTGCAATAGGTATTTTTAAATTTTTGCTTTTTAACCTATATTTATTCTTCTAGTTTTTCTTTATTTTTTACAAAACATTCTATATACTCATCTACTTTTTCTCTATCAACACTTCCTATTTTAAATAAAATAGATTCATTATCGATTTTATAGATAACATCTGTTTTTATAATACTATCTTTTGCTAAGCCATTTTCGGCGTTTTTTTTCAATAATTTATTTGTTCCATATTTTAGTTTTTCTATTTTAGAAGAAATTAACATTCCAAAATTTTCAATAGGAACAGCTAAATTGTTTTGACTGATAATGACAAATAAATGATTTCTGCCAGTATTACCATTTTCATAGTTATATGTTTTTACAAAAACGATATCTCCAATGGAATATATACTATATTCTTCATAATCTTCTTTCAAGATAGTTTCTATTCTTCCTTTATGCCATTCTTCTTCTGGCGGAAATTCTTCATATGCTTCTGACAGATTTTTCACTTCGCCTTGTTCATATATAAATTTTAAAAATTCTTTGTTTTCCATGAAATTTCCTCCTTGCTTTATTTATTTTTTGATTTTAAAATTGTTGAAAAAATAATCCATGTAAATTTTATTCATGAATAATCCTTTTGAACTTTAAGTAATCTTTTAACGCTGACTGCAATAATTTTGAAAAATTCACATTCTCTGCCTCTGCTAGTTTATTTAGCCATTGTGGTATTGTTAAAGTCTTTTTTACTGCTTGTTCCTCTAATTCGTTCCTTACAAATGGCATCCAAACTCTTATGATTACTGCTTTTTCGCTTGAATTTGTTTTTATTTTTTCAAATGGAGTGGCTTTCGGTATTTCTTTTTCGTCACATTCCATATCATATATAACTAACCCTAATACTTCTTCTGCATTTTTGATTGCTTCTTCTGTAGTTTGAGCACAAGATATTGCTGATGGAATATCTGGAAATGTAATATTAATTCCATCTTCGGCATATTGGAATATTGCAGTATATTCATAAATATCTTCTTTCATAATTTTAAACTTCCTTTCCGTTAAATAAATTTTATTCCTGATTGTTTTTCTATGTTTTTTAGTGTTCCGATTGGTATGTTGTTTTTACTTATTGGCACAACTACAATATTGTCTGAATTTTGATTGGCAAATATATAATGTCCACCTCTTACTCTTTTTTCATACCAATTGTTTTCTTTTAGAACTCTTATTACTTCTTTTGGTGTATAACTTTTCATATTTTGTTCATCCTTTCTCTATTATATACGTATTTTTAATACGTGTCAACCTTTTTTCAAAAAAATAGGAACAAAACCCAAAATCTCTTTTGGTTTTTGCCCCTATTCTTTTTTATTTTTTCTTTTCAAAATCACCCCAATTTTTTAATTATTTTTCTATTTCCTCTCCTTCATTATCAGCATCTTCTTCTGGCATTTCTTCTCCTAAGCTTTGCTCAAATGCTTTTTCAAAGTTTTCTCTTACTTTCTTTTCTACTTCTGCCATGACTTCTGGATTGTCTGTTAGGTATTTTTTTACATTTTCTCTACCTTGACAAATTTTTTCTCCTTTGTAGCTAAACCATGAACCACTTTTTACTATGATATCTAAGTTTACTGCCATATCTACAATATTTCCTACTTTGGATATACCTTCACTATATATTAAATCAAATTCTGCTTCTCTAAATGGTGGTGCTACTTTGTTTTTTACAACTTTTACTCTTACTCTATGTCCTGTTACTTCCCCATTTTGCTTAATTTGTTCAATTCTTCTGATATCTAGTCTTACAGAAGCATAGAATTTTAGTGCACGTCCACCTGTTGTGGTTTCTGGGTTTCCAAACATAACACCTATTTTTTCTCTTAATTGGTTGATAAAAATTAGTACTGTTTTGGATTTGTTGATAGCTCCTGCAAGTTTTCGTAGGGCTTGTGACATAAGTCTTGCTTGAAGCCCCATGTGAGAATCTCCCATATCTCCATCGATTTCTGCTTTTGGAACAAGTGCTGCAACAGAGTCTACTACAATTACATCTAAGGCTCCACTTCTGACTAGACTTTCTGTAATTTCTAGTGCTTGCTCTCCTGTATCTGGTTGGGATACAATTAAATTATCTATATCTACTCCTATTTTTTTTGCATGTACTGGGTCTAAGGCGTGCTCTGCATCGATAAAGGCTGCTTCTCCTCCTTGTTTTTGGGCCTCTGCAATAACCGATAAGGCAAGGGTTGTTTTTCCAGATGATTCTGGTCCATAGATTTCTACAATTCTTCCTCTAGGTAAACCTCCTATTCCAAGTGCTATATCTAGTGCTAAAGCTCCTGTTGGTATGGATTCTATTTCCATTGCTTTGTATTCTCCCAGTCTCATGACTGATCCTTTTCCAAATTGTTTTTCTATTTGGCTTAATGCTACATCTAAAGCTTTTCTTTTTTCATTATTTTCTGCCATTGTTATATCCTCCTTAAATTTGTAAACTTTTGTTTGTTGTCCTTATTATATACAGCAAACATTTTTTTGTCAATACTTTTTTTCAATTTTTTTACCTTTTTTATTCTTAGTTGTATCTCTTTTTTTAAACTGTAATTTTTACTGTTTTTCTAGTAGATTGTTGCATTTTTCTTTTGTTAGTTGGTTGTATACCATTCTCCTATATTATAAAACATATTGTACCAATTTGCTTTTACTTCTCCTACTAATTCTGTATTTTTTACGGCTAAAATTTTATTTCTTGCAATCCCAATATAAGGTACTTCTTCATTAAAAATTTCGTATATTCTTTGATATTTGGATTTTAATTCATTTTCATCTGTTATATTTCCAATATAACTCATAATTTCCTGTACTTCTGACTGATTATAATTGGCTAAATTATTATTTCCAAAATAGGTTGTTAAATCTGGTGCTATTGGTTGCTCAATACTGCATAACATCATATCATAATTTACATTGTTTAAATAAGAATTATAAGTAGAATCGTCTGCGTAAATGATATTTACTAAAATTCCTTGTTCTGCTAATTGATTTTTGATGTCTTCTGCTGCTCTACATCTTGTCCCATCATTGGCTCTTACTACCAGATTTAATTCTATTTGTGTGGTTCGATAATTTACAATCTTTTGCCATACACCGTTTCTTAGCTCCCAACCTGAGGATTTTAATAAATTATCTTTTTCTTCTAAATTATAAAAGTTTTCCTCTTGCTCATCAATTAAAAAACTGCCTGTATTTAAAGGAAAATTTGATGTTTTATACATACTACCATAGGAATTGGAAATAACTCTATTTTTATCAATACAAGCTCTAATTGCTTTTCTTACGTTTGTGTCAGATAAAATGCTACTTTGCGTATTTAATGCTAAAAAGATATATTCTCTTCCTTCTATTTCTGTTACATCATAACCTATGGTTCCTATATAATCTTGATAAGATGCGTTTTCTGTTGAAATTAAGTCAATACTTCCCATTTTAAAGGCATTGTATAATTCTGCAACTGTGGAATATAGATTTATGGTGATTTTATTAATTACAGAGTTTTTTTCAGTATTCCACCAATTTGTATTTTTTTCTAAAACAATGGTATTATTGGTAACTTCTGAAATCATGAATTGACCAGTTGTGGTTGGAGATGAATTTTTTTCTGTATTCCAAAAGTCTGTGTCATAATAATAAGTATTACTTAAAATAGGGAAATTTAGGTAGTATTCAAAGTTTGTAACTTCATGGGATAAAATAATTCTTAATGTATAATTGTCAATGATATCTACTTCTTGTATTGGACTAACATTTGGAGCATAAACTGTATTTTCATTTTCTTTTAATTTATCAATGGTAAATTTGACGTCATCACTTGTAAATTTGCTTCCATCGGACCATTTAACCCCTTGTCTTAATTTGATGATATAAATCGTACTAGAGTTTTTGGCAATTTCGCTTGCTAATGTGTATTCTAGTTTATAGTCTTCTGTGATATTGACTAGTGATTCATAAATTAATTTGCTGATGTCTTGCACTTTTTTATTGGATGTGATAATGGGATTTATGGTATCAAAATTGGAAATGGCAATTGTCATTTCTGTGCCTTTTTCGACTTCTTGCTCTGTGGATGCTGAAGATGAATTGCTGTTTTCATTGTTACTAGCATTTTGGACTTTTACTCTGTATATGGCAAAACCCATGATGATGATGATAAATAAGATAAATATATAGCCAAATAGATTATTTTTCATATGCACCTCTTTTAATTAAAAACTACTTTTGTAATTATATAATATTTTTTGTAAAAGTCAAGGTTTATGAGTAAAATAAAAGAACCTCAGGTTATCCTTTTTTAGGATAATGGCTGAGGTTTTTGAGGGTAGGGCTATTGGATATATAGTGCTAGGCGGGAACCGAAAGTGCCGCTGGTATTAGTAGGGTAGGTGTTGTAACGCCTGCCAGCAGGAGTGACATCTGTCGTAAAGTAATAGCCTCCACGATAAACACGGGTGGAAGTCGAGTACGCCTCTTGTGTCCATTCGCGAACATTTGAACTCAAATCAAATATATTATTCATGATGTCATTAGCATATTGTCCGGTACTTGCTATTGAATTACTATGATTTCCCGTTACAGCTGTTACATCGTCTGCGTCTGATCCTTTTAAAATATAATTTAACATAGCATCCCACTGACTTCCTGTTATCATACTGCTCTTTACTGAGCTACTTTCGTAATATGGATTAGATGCATAATTATTATCTTCATATAAATACATTCTATACCAATCGACACTTGCCATTGGCGTTTTTCCTGCTTGAGATTGTATCGTTGTTCCAGATAAACTTGTTTCATATCTTCCTACGTAATATCCTCCATATGTTAATATACTTTTGACCATTGCTGTATAATTAGCATTCATGTATTCCCCCATTTTTTGTGCGGTTGTGATACCTAATGGGTTTAATGTTGTTATATTAGCTGCTGCTGCATCATATAAACTTCCTGAATTATATAACCACGAACCATTGGTTGAACTTCCTGTAACTAAGGTGGGCTCTCTATAGGTTGTGGCATCTCCTACTGTTGTGCTAGTTGTTGCTACATATGATTTTACTCCACTATATTCATATCTTACCATTTCATAATATCCATTTGCAACACTTGTATCTCCTTCTTGGTATCTTACCATTGGCTTATAAGTACTTGTTGATGATGCATTGGTTGGCCATGTTCCATTACCATCATAAACTACATTTTCTACTGGTATCCATACATATTGGTTTCCATCTTCATCTTCTATTACTAATCCATTAGCTATTTTATTTCCTAAGCTTGATGTTGATACTTTAAATCCTGCCGGAATGGTTGCTGTTTTTCCCTCTCCATCTGTATAGACCTGCGTACTTGTATAAGCTTCTGAAAATGTTTCTAATTCATCGATTGATGTCGTCATAATATATGATGTTCGATTTACCCCATCATATACGGTTGTTTCTATTTTGTCTCCTACTGATAATCCTGTTACTTTATCTCCTGTTGTCCAATTTCCATTATTTACTCGATATCTTAAATAATATCCTTCACTACTTAACTTTTCATTGATCTCAAAGTATGCTACTCCTGCTCCTGTTTTTCCATATACTTTGTCTAATATTATATTTCCTTCTACTACATTTAAAGCATTGGTTGTAATTGCCCCAGTTTCTACTGTGTCAGACTCTAATCCTGCTCCATTGGTTGATTTTATTTTAATATAGTAGGTTGTATTTTGGCTTAATCCTTCAAATGTATAAGTATCGGCATAATTTGTTACTTCTTGGATTGCTGTTGTGCTTGTACTGCTATCATATAAACTATAAGTATAATGACTAATTCCTGTTTCTTTATCAGAGCTGTCCACTGTAACTGTTATATTATTTGTTCCTTTTGAATTATTTATAAAATCTATAGTTGGTTTTGTAGAATCTTCTGTTTGATTAATATATAATGACATTCTTGTTCCTAGTAAATTTTTTCGTAGATCACTACCAGAACTACTCATATTATACTCCAAAGTGGTTTGTGAAGGCCAATGAATTCTATAATTTCCTGATGTATATTGTCCATAGGTTGTTGCTGTACTTGCTGCCCATCCTCCTCTTATCACTCTATTAACGTTGCCATGGGCTTCTTGTGTCCATTCTCCTACATTACTACTTAAATCGAATATATTATTTGCTAAGTCATCTGTATAACTTCCTGTTGGCATAACTTGTTGTGTATGGTTTCCAAGAATTGAATTAACAAAATCTTTGGTTAAACTGCTATTTAGTAACCAATTTAGCGTAGCATCCCATTGACTTCCCCATATCATACTACTTGTTACTGATGTACTATCATAATAAGGATTTGCACTATTAATATTACTATCTTGTGCATAATAATCTCTATGCCATGTTTGATCATTAATTGGTGTTTTTCCTAATTGTGATTGTACTACTGCCTCTTTATTTCCTACTGTTCCTGATACACTGGTTTCATACCTTCCTATATAAAATCCTCCATAATAGTCTACACTCTGCACCATTTTTGAATATTCACTATTCATATATTGACCAAATTCAGTGTAACTTGAAAATGCATTTACTCCACTTGTTTCTCCATAATTCATATATTTATAAGTATTTTCTGAAATATCCATTTCCGTTCCTACAGGCGATTTAATATCCCAAGTATAATCTATTCCATTTGTTATTAAAGATGGCTCTCTATAGTTAGATGTTCCAAGTGTATTGCTTCCACTTCTTGCATAAGATCCTGTTGTATAAGAAGCTCCAAATACATAGGATATTCCTTCAAAGAATTGTTTTGCAGTTGAAGCATTATATCCACTTTGGTATCTTGCCATTGGTTTATAGGTGCTGGTATTTGAACTATTGGTTGGAAGTGTTCCATCATTTGCATCATAAATAGCATGCTCTACTGGTACCCATACAAATTCATTTCCTGCTTCGTCTTGCACAACTAATCCATTGTTGATGGTATTTACAGAACTTGTTGTTCCGATTTTAAATCCTGCTGGAATTGTTGCTGTATTTCCTTCTTTATCGGTATAGGTTATATTATAACTTAAACTTGTTTGCGTTCCACTTGCTTCTGCTGTAGTTGCTTGGTCTTTGGTATAAGTATTTTTATTGCTATCTATATAAGCATATTCTTCTAATCCTTCTACTGTATATTCAAATTGGTCTGATGATGTGGTTCTTCCATCTGATACTTTAGCATATAAAATATCTCCATTCGATAATCCTGCTATCGTACTTCCTTCTTGCCAACTTCCTGTTGTTGCATTTATTTGATAGATAATGTGGTAACCCGAGTCTGCTAGGCTACTATCTAATTCCAGTTGTATAATTCCTGAGCCATCTGATCCATATTTTTGTAATATTTTTATTCCATTTACTGCTACATCTCCTAAGTCTGTTGTACTTATGCTTTGTGTCTCTGACTCTCCTTGATTTCCTTCTCCATCTGTTGCTGTTACGCGGATAGAATAATTGGTTGCTGGAGTCAATCCTGTATAAGTATAAGTGTTAGAGTTGGTTGTGTCTGCTAATGACCAAGATGAACTTCCATCTGTTCTAATCCAATAAGAATAACTTTCTATTCCTGATTCTTTATCTGTTGCTGTAGCAGTTACGGTTATGGTATTAGATGTTGATGTTACATTATTTATGGTTACTACTGGATTTGTCGTATCTTCTGCATTTTGAATATATAATGCCATTCTGGTTCCATAGATTGGTCCTTGGTCTGTTGGTACAGATCCACTTGGTCCTGAACTAATGGTGTTTTGTCCTCCTCTTGCTGCAGGTGATCTTCCTGCCATGGTTGCATCATAACTTCCTCCTCTGTAAATTCTATATTGGTAGCTATATGCTTCCCCTGTCCATTCATAAGCATTAGATCCTAAATCATAGATATTGTTAATTTTGTCTGTACTATCTTGTCCCGAATTGCTTAATCCGTTTTTCTGTGTTCCTGTTCTGGAAGCTACTTTTGATTTATCATTACCTGTTAAAATGTAATTTAACATAGCATCCCATTGGCTTCCCCAGATCATAGAACTTTTTACACTCGTCTTACTACTATTGGCATTAGATGCATATTTGGTACTATCTGCGTATAAGTTTAAGGTATACCAATTTGCTGTTGATAATACTTGTGTATTTGCTTTACT
>CALXRJ010000123.1 GCA_944390615.1 uncultured Clostridia bacterium
TTATTGTTATAAAATTTATTGCATTCCTCGGCTCCCGGCATACCTGAAGAGCATCTAAACTTAAATAAAACGAGCCTCTCGCTGCATCCTTCGCGCTTCCTCATTTCATTTAAGTTAAGATGCTCTAGCAATAATTTCTAAAAAATACCAAGCAAAAGGTATTGACAAAAACAAAAATTGGGTATAATATAGATAGCGTAAAATTGTGATGAAGATGCAAAGGTAGTCAAAGTTACTAATAGAGAATAAGGGTCATAGGCTGAAAGCCCTTTTAGAAGAACAGACAAAACTGAAACACATTGGAGCAATAAAAAAAAGAGGAAAGATTTTTAAATTGCATATAAAAATTAAAAACAATATGCAATTGTAACGTAACAAGAAAAAACTTTTACGGTAAAACTTTCAAGCTTGGGTGGTACCGCGGATATAAATTATTCGTCCCTGCATTTTTAGCAGAGGGCGATTTTTGTTTCTTTGCTAAAAACAAAACTAAGTTAGAAGGAGAGAAGCATTATGAGTAAATTTAAAACACACACCTGTAATGAAATTTCCCTAGCAGATGTGGGAAAAAAAGTTAGAATAGCAGGATTTGTTGACACAATCCGAGATTTAGGAGGATTAGTTTTTTTAGACATAAGAGACATGTATGGAATCACACAAGTTGTAACATCCATGGACTCACAAGATGTAGATGTAGTATCACATATTCCAATCGAATCAGCAGTTAGTGTATATGGAACTGTTAGAAAAAGATCAGAAGACACCATAAACTTAAAACTAAAAACAGGAGAAGTTGAAATTTATATTGAACAAATAGAAGTTTTAGGAAAAAGGACCAAAAACCTACCATTTGAAATTAATATGTCCCAAGATGTAAGAGAAGATGTCAGATTAAAATATCGTTATTTAGATTTAAGAAGCAAAAAATTGCAAGACAATTTAATCTTAAGAGCAAAAGTGATTCAATTTTTAAGAACACAAATGATTGAGCAAGGATTTTTAGAAGTACAAACACCAATTCTAACATCCTCTTCACCAGAAGGAGCAAGAGATTATTTAGTACCAAGTAGACATCATGCCGGAAAATTTTATGCCCTTCCACAAGCACCACAACAATTCAAACAATTACTTATGGTATCAGGAATTGATAAATATTTCCAAATAGCCCCATGTTTTCGAGACGAAGATGCAAGAGCTGATAGAGCACCAGGCGAATTTTACCAATTAGATATGGAAATGGCATTTAGTACGCAAGAAGATGTATTTGCAGCAATTGAACCTGTTATGTATCATACGTTTAAAGAATTTTCCAACAAAAAAATTGCAGAATATCCATTCCCAAAAATTTCCTATCAAGAAGCATTAGTAAAATATGGAACCGATAAGCCAGATTTAAGAAATCCACTTTACATCATCGACTTATCAGAATTTTTTAGTAAATGTACTTTTAAAGCATTTATCGGAAGAACAGTAAGAGCCATAAAAATAAATGGTCATATGTCAAAAGGATTTCATGAAAAAATGTTAGATTATGCGATAAGTATAGGAATGAAAGGACTAGGCTATTTAGAGGTACAAGAAGACTTAAGTTTCAAAGGACCAATAGACAAATTTATTCCAGATGACTTAAAACAAGAACTAATAAAATTAGCAGATTTAAAACCTGATGACACTATATTTTTCATAGCAGACAATCAAAAGAGGGCGACAGAACTAGCAGGACAAATAAGAACAGAACTTGGAAAAAGATTGAATTTAATTGACGAAAATGTTTTTAGCTTCTGTTGGATTGTAGACTTTCCAATGTTTGAAGAAGGAGAAAATGGAAAACTAGCATTTTGCCATAATCCATTTTCTATGCCACAAGGAGGAATGGAAGCACTAAATAACCAAAATCCATTAGAAATATTGGCTTATCAATATGATATTGTATGTAATGGAATCGAATTATCATCAGGAGCTGTAAGAAATCATGATATAGAAATCATGCTAAAAGCCTTCCAAATGGCAGGATACACAGAAGAAGAGGTCAAAACAAAATTTGGAGCCTTATATACAGCTTTCCAATTCGGAGCTCCACCACATGCCGGCATTGCACCAGGAATTGACAGAATGTTAATGCTACTTACAGGCTCTGAAACCATAAGAGAAGTAATTGCATTTCCACTAAACTCAAAAGCAGAAGATGTCATGATGGGAGCACCAGGTTTTGTAAAAAATGAACAATTAAGAGAAGTGCATATTAAAATTGATAAAAAAGGAGGAGATTAAAAATGACGGTATCCAAAGAAGAAATTTTACACATAGCCAATTTAGCTAGTTTAACATTAAAAGAAGAAGAAATAGAAGAATATATGCATAATCTAGAAGAAATACTAAATTTTGCCAATATCGTAAATAATGCACCAGTAGAAGGACTTGATATAACAATCGGAGCAGGAGACGCGAAAAACCGATTTAGAAAAGATGAAATAAAAATATTTGAAGACAATGAAGCATTACTTAGCAACTGCGCAGAAGTAGAGCAAAATATGTTTAAACTACCAAAAGTAATCAACTAATATTTTTCAAAAGGACCATTTCTTTTTGAAAAATTTCTCAAAAGGACCGTATTATTTCGCAAAAAGAAACGGTCCCAATGAAAAAATGTTATGTAAAGGAGGATCTTGATGAACATTATTAATTTAACCGTTCATGAGTTACAGGAAAAATTAAAAAACAAAGAAATTACCGTAACAGAAATTACAGATGCTTATTGTGATAGAATAAAAGAAAAAGAGCCTGAAGTGGAAGCATTTGTAACAACTTATTTAGAAGAAGCAAAAGTACAAGCCAAAGAAGAAAAAAAAAAAATAGAAAAAGGAGAAGTAACAGGAGCATTAGCAGGAATTCCAATAGGAATTAAGGATAATATATGCATGAAAGGAACCAAAACAACTTGCTCTTCTAAAATGCTAGAAAATTTTATTGCTCCCTATGATGCTACTGTGATTGAAAAATTAAAAGCAGAAAATATTATCTCTTTAGGAAAATTAAATATGGATGAGTTTGCCATGGGAAGCTCAACAGAAACATCCTATTTTAAGAAAACCAAAAATCCTTGGAATTTAAACAAAGTACCTGGCGGATCTTCTGGCGGTTCAGCTGCAGCAGTTGCTGCAAATTTAGTTCCTTGGGCTTTAGGGTCTGATACAGGAGGCTCAATTCGTCAACCAGCTTCCCTTTGCGGAGTAGTAGGATTAAAGCCAACCTATGGTTTAGTTTCAAGATATGGATTAGTAGCATTTGCTTCTAGTTTGGACCAAATTGGACCAATTACCAAGGATGTACAAGACAATGCAATACTTTTAAATTTAATTGCAGGAAAAGATGAAAAAGATACCACATCAGAAGAGGTAGAAAAAATCGATTATACCAAGGCATTAAAAAATGATGTAAAAGGTATGAAAATAGGTATTCCAAAAGAATTTTTTGGAGATGGAATTAATGTAGAGGTAAAAACAAAATTACAAGAAGCAATAGAAATTTATAAAGAATTAGGAGCAGAAGTGGAAGAATTTTCTTTAGATATTGCACAATATGCTTTAGCAACATACTACATTATAGCTTGTGCAGAAGCTAGTTCAAACCTGGGAAGATTTGATGGAATAAGATATGGCTACAGAACTCCTGCATATAGCAATTTAAAAGATATTTATAAAAAGTCAAGAAGTGAAGGATTTGGCGCAGAAGTAAAAAGAAGAATCATACTGGGAACTTATGTACTTTCATCAGGTTATTATGATGCCTATTATAAAAAAGCACAACAAGTTCGTACATTGGTTTCTAATGAATTTAGAAAAGCATTTACAAAATATGATGTTATTTTGACGCCAACATCCCCAACAGTAGCTTTTAAAATAGGGGAGAAATCAAATAACCCAATGGAAATGTATTTAGCAGATATTTGTACAGTTTCCATCAATATAGCAGGAGTTCCTGCCATATCACTACCATGCGGAGTAGACAGCCAAGGTATGCCAATTGGAATGCAAATAATAGGTGACAAATTTAAAGAAGAAACTATTTTAAATGCAGCATATACCTTTGAGCAAAAAATTAAATTTAGAGAAAATTATCAACCAAAATTTACCAAATGAACGATTGACTCTTAAGTCTTTTTAGCGCTGATGCCCAAAAGACTTAGGTCCCAATGGTTCCACAAAAAGGAGGAAAAAGGATGTCAAGAGAAGACTATGAAGTAGTAATAGGACTAGAAGTCCATGCAGAATTATCAACTAAAACAAAGATATTTTGCAGTTGTCCAACGTCTTTTGGGGCAAAACCAAATACCCAAACTTGTCCAATCTGTATGGCAATGCCAGGGACACTTCCTGTTTTAAATGAAAAAGTAGTAGAATATGCAGTAAAAGCAGGTTTAGCAACAAATTGCGAAATATCTATGGATAGTAAAAATGATCGAAAAAATTATTTTTATCCAGATTTACCAAAATCTTATCAAATTTCACAATATGATAAACCACTTTGTGAGCATGGTTATATAGAAATTGAGGACAAAGATGGAAAGAAAAAGAAAATTAGACTTTTAAGAATTCACATTGAAGAAGATGCTGGAAAATTAAATCATGATGAATTTGGTGGCGGAAGTCTAGTTGATTTAAATAGAGCAGGAGTTCCTTTAATTGAAATTGTATCAGAACCAGATTTATCATCCAGTGAAGAAGTTGATAAATATTTAAAAAAATTAAAATCTATTTTAGAATATATAGAAGTATCAGATTGTAAAATGCAAGAAGGATCTTTCCGAGCAGATGTAAATGTATCAGTTAAAAAGAAAACAGATACAAAATTAGGAACTCGTACAGAAATGAAAAATATGAATTCGTTTAGGAGTATTACAAGAGCTATTGAATATGAAGTTGAAAGACAAATCGATGTACTAGAAGATGGCGGAAAAATTGAACAAGAAACCTTAAGGTGGGATGATGTATCTGGGAAAACCTTCTCCATGAGAGATAAGGAAGATGCACAAGATTATCGATATTTTCCAGATCCAGATTTAGTAGCCATCAAACTTTCGAAAGAATATATTCAAAATGTGAAAAATAATTTACCAGAACTTCCGGAAAGTAGACATGAAAGATATATTAAAGAATACAAGATGTCAGAAAAAGATGCTGGAATTATTGTAGCTTCTAAATACCTATCTAATTTATTTGAAGAAGCAAGTCAAATTTGTGGCAATCACAAAGCTGTTAGCAACTGGATTATTTCCGATATTTCCAGGATTTTAAATGAAAAAGAAATGGAACCAAATGAAATTCCATTTACTGCAAAACAGCTAGCAAATTTAGTAACTTTAATTGATAAAGGAACCATAAGTTCAAGTATTGCCAAAAAAGTATTAATAGAAATGTTTGAAAATCCAAGAGAACCAGAAGAAATTATTAAAGAAAAAGGTTGGATACAAATTTCAGATGAAGGAGCTATCAAAGAAGTAGTTTTAAAAGTACTTGCTGAAAATCCACAGTCAGTCCAAGACTTTAAAGCTGGTAAAGATAGAGCTTTAGGATTTTTGGTAGGGCAAGCTATGAAGGCAACAAAAGGAAAAGCAAATCCTCAAATGCTAAATAAAATGTTTGTGGAAGAAATGAAATGAGCCAAAGGGGCCGGGTCCCTTTGGCTCTCTCCCTTTACTCCTAATTTTCTTTCAAGTGTTTCAATCCAAATTCAATGATTTGATTAATTACACAATTAAAACTAATCTCATTTTCAGCAGCTAATTGGCTGATTTTATCAAAAGTAGCACCACTAATTCTTATAGTACGGGTAACACTATCATTTGTTTTAGCACTTTTTTCTATTTTTAATTTATCCATAATTCCAGCATCCTTTCTTTTCATTAACCCTATTGTATACAAAATAACCTTAAAAATCAGTACACGTTTAGCAAGCTATTGAAAAAAAAGGAATATTTTGTTATAATAAAGTAGTAGAGAAATAAAGGGAGGAAAAAAGAAAATGAAACGAATAAAAACATTTGCCATATATATATTAATGGTGGTAGGTTTTTATATTTTTACCATGTTTATTACTTATGTAGGATTAAATGCAACTTACAAAGAAATAAACCTAAGGAGTGTTTTACCAAATCAAACAGCTATAAATTTAGCCCAAGCAACTACTGTAAATGGTAGAATTTATGGAGAAGTAACAAGCACAGAGGAAAATAATTTAAATGGAAAATATATCAAAGTAGAAATATATACAAAAACGGGAAATTACGCAGGAACGAAATATCTAAAAATAGAAGGAACCCAAGTAAATGAACCAAAAAAATTTGCAGTATATTTCACAGCTGACAATATAAGATCTTATACCATAGAAATCGTAGATGCAACAGAGGAGATTGAAAATCAGGTAAAAATAGCAACAGAAGCATTTAAGGATATATTTACAAATGAAGAATTAAAAACATATGCTATTGTAACCTTAGTTTTAATATTAATATTGGCTTAAAATTTCGAAAAGAAGCCTGAAATAAAGAAAGTTTATTTCAAGGCTTCTTTTTTGATAAGGCTAAAAAGCTTTACCCTACAGCATTATTGATTATTATTGTTTGCATTATTTTTGTTGTTATCATTTTGATTATTGTTATTATTTTTCTTACCTTTTGACATATTAAACACCTCCGTTTAACTTAATATATAAATAGTATGAACCATTTTTTTTAAAACATACTACTTAAAAAAATAAATTTTATTTTTTATTTAGCTTTGGGTTTATTTACATAACTTTACAAAAATGAAAACAAATGTTATAATAAGAATATTGCTATAATATAAGCAAAAATAAAATCAGGAGGAAAGTATATGTCAGAAGGAACAAACATTACAATACTACGGGAGAATAATCCTATAACGAGGTACACAGAAAGAGTTGGAAACGTAAGGGTATTTGCTGATTTCAACAAGGCCATTATAAGTGGGATTATTGTGGCAGATCTTGAATATAGCCATGGCTCACACTCGGAGAA
>CALXRJ010000124.1 GCA_944390615.1 uncultured Clostridia bacterium
ACTATTCACTTTTTTTATTTAATATGGTATAATGCCACTTAAATTTATACTATTAAAGGATTGATTCTATGGATGATAAACGATTTTCTCAAACAAAAAAGGTTGGAATTTTAGGCATTTTGGGTAATATTTTTTTGTTAATTATAAAAGGTTTTATTGGTTTTACAACCAAAAGTCAAGCGATGATTGCCGATAGCTTTAATAGTGCTGGTGATATTTTTGCCTCTCTTATGACTTTTATTGGCAATAAAATATCTAGTGCTCCACAAGATGAAGACCATAATTTTGGCCATGGAAAAGCAGAGTACATTTTTTCGATGTTTATTGGCATCTCTATGTTTGTCGTTGGTTTTAGACTGTTGTATGATTCCATTCGCACTCTTTTATTTGGTAGTGAACTTACTTTTTCTTGGTTATTGGTTGTTACTTGTTTTATAACCATTGGTGTTAAATTATTTTTATACCTATATACAAGTGTATCTGCTAAAAAATTTAATAATATTTTATTAAAGGCTAATATGAATGACCATAGAAATGATTGTATTTTAACAACTTTTACTTTAATTTCTGTCCTTCTTACTTTAAAAGATATCTACTGGTTTGATAGTTTAACCGGTATTGGTATATCGATTTGGATTGCTTATACAGGTATGAAGTTTTTTATTGAAAGTTTTAATGTTTTGATGGATATTTCGGTTGATGATAAAACAAAAGATTTGATTTTAGATATTGTAAATTCTTATCAAGATATCAAAGAAGTGAAAAGTATTAGCTCTTCTCCGGTAGGTTATAAGTATATGATTGTTATTGTGATTTGTGTGGATGGCAATATGTCAACTTTTGACAGTCATGCACTGGCTGATAGTATTGAGCTCAGTGTTACTGCTTTAGATAATGTTTATCGAACTATTGTACATGTTGAGCCAATATGATATTTTGGGAGACGGAGAAAAAAATAGCATTTTTGAAAATGCTATTTTTTTCCTCCGTCCCAAAAAATATTATTTTACTACCACATCTTCTCCTTCTACACTAACAGTTGCTAATTTTCCTTTTTTAATTTTTCCATCTAATATAGCTTCTGCTAATCGATCTTCTACCAAACTTTGAATCGTTCTTTTTAGTGGTCTTGCGCCAAATGCTTTATCAATCCCTTTTTTAGCAATTAGATCTTTTACAGCTGGATCAAATTCTATTTCATATTTTTGTGTTTTCATTCTGGCTTTTACCTCATTTAGCATAATCGTAATGATTTGAGAAATTTCATTCTCATTTAATTTATGGAATACAATTATCTCGTCAATACGGTTGATAAATTCTGGTCTAAATTCTCTTTTTAATTCTGCCATTACTTCTTTTTTAATATCTTCATGTTCTTTTTGTTCATCTGAATTTTCTCCTTCTTTGGAGAATCCTAAAAGCTTTTTATCTGTGATAAATCTTGCTCCTATGTTGGATGTCATAATAATAACTGTGTTTTTGAAGTTTACGGTTCTACCATTGGAATCGGTTAGTCTTCCATCATCTAGTATTTGAAGTAACATATTCATAACATCTGGATGGGCTTTTTCGATTTCGTCAAATAGGATAACAGAATATGGTTTTCTTCTGATTTTTTCGGTTAGTTGACCTCCTTCTTCAAACCCTACGTATCCTGGAGGAGAACCAATTAATTTAGATACCGAATGTGGTTCCATATATTCTGACATGTCGATTCTTATCATACTAGATTCATCACCAAATAAGCTTTCTGCAAGGGCTTTGGAAAGTTCTGTTTTTCCTACCCCAGTAGGTCCTAAAAATAGGAATGAACCAATTGGTCGATTTGGGTCTTTTAAGCCTACTCTTCCTCTTCGGATGGCTTTCGATACTGCTTCAACTGCTTCGTTTTGGCCAATAACTCTTTGGTGTAAGCTTTCTTCTAAATGACGAAGTCTTGTATTTTCGTCTTCTGTGATTTTTTTGGCTGGAATTCCTGTCCAAAGAGCAATGACATCTGCTATATTTTCTTCGGTTATGGTTACCATGGTTTTGGTATTTTTATTTTTCCATTTTTTCTCTTCTTTTTCAAATTTTTCTCTTAAGGCTCTTTCTTCGTCTCTAAGTGATGCTGCTTTTTCAAATTTTTGGCTACGAACTGCTTCTTCTTTATCTTTGGCAAGCCTATCAATTTCTTCTTGCATTTGTTTTAAGCTATCTGGTTCCGTATAGGTTGTAAGTCTTGCTTTGGAAGATGCTTCATCAATTAAGTCAATTGCTTTGTCTGGTAAAAATCGATCATTAATATAGCGAACTGATAAATTAACAGCTGCTTCTATTGCTTCATCTGTAATTTTTACATTATGATGTGCCTCATATTTGTCTCGAATACCTTTTAAGATGGTTATGGTGTCTTTTGCAGATGGTTCATTTACTGTAACCGGGCTAAATCTACGTTCTAGTGCTGCATCTTTTTCGATATATTTTCTGTATTCTTCAATGGTTGTGGCTCCTACTAACTGGATTTCTCCTCTGGCAAGCATTGGTTTTAAAATATTAGCGGCATCGATGGCTCCTTCTGCTGCTCCTGCTCCAACAATTGTGTGAATTTCGTCTATAAATAAAATAACGTCTCCTGCTTTTTTGATTTCTCCTAATGCTTTTTTAATTCTTTCTTCAAAGTCTCCTCTATATTTGGCTCCAGCTACCATCCCAGAAATATCCATACTTACTACTCTTTTGTTTTTTAATATTTCTGGTACATCTCCTGCCTTTATTTTTTGAGCTAGTCCTTCTACAATCGCTGTTTTTCCTACTCCTGGCTCTCCAATTAAGCATGGGTTATTTTTGGTTCTCCTAGAAAGTATTTGAATAACCCTTTCAATTTCTTCTGCTCTTCCTACTACTGGATCTAATTTTCCTTCTTCTGCTTTTTTGGTTAAATCTTCTCCAAACTGGTTAAGTGTTGGTGTTGCATTATAGCTTCCTTTGGTACTTTTGCTTCCTGCCTTATCTTGATCTACTTCTTGTGCTTCATTAATGACATTTACGATTTCATTATAAAGTTTTGGTAAATCTATGTCTAAATCAATTAAAATTCGAACAGCAATACTATCACCTTCTCTTAGAATTCCCATAAGTAGGTGTTCTGTTCCAATATAATCATATCCTAACTTTCTTGCTTCAATAAAACTGTTTTCTATCACTCTTTTACTTCTTGGTGTAAAACCTAATGTTTCGTTACCAGTAATGACTTCTTTTCCAATCATTTCTATAATTTTATTTTCTACTTCTTCTGGGGTAATGTTTTGGTTGGCTAATACTTTACTGGCAACACCGGCTCCTTCTTTTACTAAGCCATATAAAATATGTTCGCTTCCTATATAATTATGTCCTAATGAAATGGCTTCGTCTTGTGCAATTTCGATTGCTTTTTTGGCTCTTGTCGTAAATTTATATATCATATTTATCACTCCTTTCAAGTTGGGAAAGATAACTATTTATTTATGATTTGTTTTATCATTTCGGCACGTTTTATGTCTCTATCATAGCCATCTAAATTTTGTCCAAAGTATTTTTGAAGATTGGCAGGTTTACTATAAAAATAGATTTTGGCTACCATTTCGTCATCAATTTCTTGGATGAGACCCATATCTGTTCCCATTTTTACATCTGACATAAGTTCTAATACTTCTTGCCATTTTAGTTTTCTACTGTTTGTTAAAATACCATATTTTCTATATACCATGTCTTCTAATTCTATTTGATTTTTTCCTAGAATCTTTCTGGCTTTTCTTTCTTGCTCAATGATTTTATCTATAATAATTTTTAAGTTATTTATGATATTTTCTTCTGTTATGCCTAAGGTTTGTTTATTGGATATTTGGTAAATATCTCCTATTACAGATGAATTGTTTGTATACATTGGATAAAAATTTAGACCAAAATCATTTACAGTTTGAGAAATTTTTCGGATATTTCCGGTTTTAGTAAGTCCTGGTAAATGCACTGTAACAGCTGCTTTCATTCCTGTGCCAACTAGGATTGGGGATGAGGTTAAATAGCCATATTTTTTGCTTTTGGCAATGTCAAATGTTTTTTCCATTTTTTCATCAATTTCTTGGGCTAGATGAAAAGTTGTTTCAAGCTCCATTCCGGCATTAAATACTTGTATTTCAAAATGGTCTTCTGAATTTACTAGGATGCAGATGTTTTGGTCATCATTGATTAGTAAGGAAATTTTATTTTTTTTATCTTCTGCTGCTTCTTCATTGATAAGTCCTTTTTCGAATAAAGAACGTTTGGTTAATTGATCCATATCTTTTATTTTAAAAAATTTTAAATCATAATCTAAACTGGGAAGTTTGGATTTTACTTCATTTTCTATTTCTTGGATTTCTTTTAA
>CALXRJ010000125.1 GCA_944390615.1 uncultured Clostridia bacterium
GTTTTGGATTGATAAAAAATAGATATTATTTAAAAGTTTTATATGGTTGGGATGAAAAAACAAAATTTGATTTTTTTGATAAGTATTATAAAAATGTATTAGAGGAATGCACAATGCTTCCTAATGCGAATAAAACAATTAAAAAATTGAAAGATGAAGGAGATACTATACATTTTGTAACAGCAAGATTAATGAATATTAAGAATTGTGATACTGAAGAAATTACTAAAAAGAGCTTAAATGATTTTGGTATTCCATATGATAGTTTAAACTTGCATGTAAGTGATAAATTAAAATTTTTTAAAGAAAATAAGATTGATTTATGTATAGAAGATAGCTATGAAACCTGCAGAGAATTAACAGATAATGGTATTAAATCTATTTTAATGACAACAAAAATGAATGCTGATATTAACGACAAAGAAATTGTACGAGTAAATAATTGGAATGAAATTTATGACGAAGTAGAAAAATATAAAAATAATCTTTAATTTTTTGTTGCAATACCTAAAAATTTATGTTAAGTTATAAACAACAGTTATAGCAAAAAATTGCCAACTTGTACATACAATTCTTGCAATATATTGCTATAACTGCATTTGAAACGGAATAAGTAACTTTTTTGCGATAAACTTTTCGAAAACGTTTCTCGCAAAGGAGCCATGAGTAGCAGATAAGAAATTATCTGTTATTTTTTTGAATATTTTAAAAGTTAAAATTAATAAATAATTGTATTTATAGCAATTTTATGATATAAATAAAAAAATGAAAATTTTAAAATAAATAATCTAATAATGATAATAAAAAAGAAATCAATTGGATTTTGTAATAGGTAAGCTAGATAGCTTTTATGAAGCTTTGATATAAATAGTGCAGAAATAATTCAATTAATAATTCAATTAATAATATTTTAAGGTAGGATATTATAGATGAAAAATAATAAAGATGTTAGTATAAACACGGTAATTTATTTAATAAGACATGGAGAAACGATCGAAGAAAAGGGGATAAGAAATACTAATGAAACAAGTCAAATGATTAATGAAAAAGAAATCTTATCAATTGAAGGAGAAGAAACATCAAAGAAATTAAGTAAAAACAGAGAGCTTAAAAATATTGATATAATTTGGAGCAGTAGTTACACGAGAGCAAAACAAACAGCAAAATATGTGGCAAATGAAAACAATTTACCAATTAATCTTGATAATAGATTAAATGAAAGAAAATTAGGAAATTTAGACGAAATAGCAGTATTTATGAAAGACAAAAAGACAAAAGATCCTTCACAAGAACAATTATTACATCCTAAATTTAAAACTTCAGATGGAGAAAGTGCAGAAGATACAAATAAAAGAATGACAGAATTTTTTAAGGAAATATTGGAAAAGTATAAAGAAAAAAGAATTGCGATAGTTAGTCATGGTGGCTCAATAAAATTTTTATTATTAAATTGGTGTGAAGTAAATAAAAATATGAAACTAGAATACAAAGGAAAAGAATTAAGTATCACATCACCATGCTTATTAAAACTTACCTTTGCGAATAAAAAGTTAGTGAATTTAGAACAAATTATATGATTGGAGGAAAGAAAAATGATAGAATCAAAAGGATGGGATTGGAAAATTGTTAAAGATGATGAAACCAACATTTGGAAAAATCCAAGTATAGAATCATATTATTTGTTAAATAGATGGAAATCGCAACAAAAGAAAAACTTCCTTGATTTAGGTTGTGGCTTAGGCAGACATTCCATTTTATTTGGAAAAAATGATTTTAAAGTTAATTGCTTTGATATAAGTGAAGAGGCAATTAATAGAACTAAAGAATGGGCTAAAAAAGAAAATTTAGCATTTGATTATAATGTTGGAGATATGATTAATTTACCATATGAAAATGAACAATTTGATTGTATATATTGTAGAAATGTAATTTCTCATACAGATACAGAAGGTATGAAACAAGTCATTAAAGAACTTTACAGAGTAATGAAAAATAATGGGGAATGTTATTTAACATTAGGCTCAAAAGATGCATGGGGATTTAAACAAGAAGACTGGCCTTTAATTGACGAAAATACAAGATTAAAGATGGAAGAAGGTCCAGAATATAAAATACCACATTTTTATGTGGATTATAATTTAGTACAGGAGCTATTTAAAGATTTTGAAATTATTAATATATATCAAGTGGTAGACTACTATAAACATAATAAGAAGTTAATAGATTCCTATCATTATCATGTATTAATACATAAAAATCGATGAATCAACAATATAAAATCATGTATTGTTGTATGCAAGTTTTATGATGAAAAAGAGACTATGCAACAATTAAGAAGATAATGCCAGAATATGAAGTTATAATCTATTCAAAAAATATTAGCTGTAAAGAATATTATAAAAGGAAAAAATGATATTCCATTTAGTTATTACAAAATGATATTTATGTATTTTTCAAAACAGAAAAACCACGCTAAAATAATAAAAGTGATTTTTCATTAACAGATACTAAGCGTTTTAGGGAGGTAAAATAAAAGAAAAAACGGATTAACACTTATTTAGCCATAGACTTAACAACCGATTGTAATTATCGATGTTTTTACTGTAAAGAAGGGGGAGAAAGCATTTCAACAGAAAAACAAACCATATCATTTGATGCAATAAAAAGAATCATTACACTAGCTTATAATGTGGGAATAAAGTATTTTAGAATTACAGGAGGAGAACCCACTTGTGTAAACTATTTTACAGAACTTATCGAATATATGATGAATTTTAGCCAAACTAAAGTAAGAATTAATACCAATGGTTTTAAAATTCTAGAATCCATAAATTTGCTAAAAAAATACAAAGAGCGAATTGATATTGTTTTTAGTGTAGATAGTATATCAGAATATTTAGATGGAGTTCATTTTCCAAAATATCTTTCTGAAAAAGTTATTCAAACAACAAGAGTGTTACAAAAAAATGATATTCCAGTAAGATATAATATTGTGGTAACCAAATTAAATGAAAGGGAAGTAAAACCTCTGGTATTAAAAGCAATTGACGAGCTCCAAGTTAATGTAAAATTACTGGACTTGAATAAGTTTTCAGAATATTTAGGATTTGAACATATCCTAAGAGGGAAAGAGGCAGTTCAATTATGGGACAATCTTTTTGTTCCCATGAGTAAGTTTTCAGGATTTTTAGAAAAAATTTCAGATAACTCAAAATCAGAATGGACCACATCCTTCATCAGTACATCAGTAAAGGACATGGAATTCCTATGAGTGCTTATTTTAGAAAAAACAATTGGATTCAGGTAAAAGATTCTACAAGAGGAGCAAAGTATGCCAATTTTTGTATCCAACAATGCCCTTTTTATAAAACTGGTAATTGTCAAGAAGGAGTATTTAGTTTGTTTTTATCGTCAAACCTTATCTTGCACTTGTCTGGGTGTAAAAATGAACAGATTCAATTTGACTTAAACAAACAAGATGATAAGCAAATCAAAACATCTTTAAAAAATTTGTTAAGTTGTATTTAAGAAGTGAATTTTATTACAAAAGCATGAAATATCTTGAATATTTCATGCTTT
>CALXRJ010000126.1 GCA_944390615.1 uncultured Clostridia bacterium
TGACAAACCCTCTATTTTAAAGTATAATATCAAAAAAATACTGTTTTATGAAATGATTTATAATATGCAGGGATGAAATATATTTTAGAGCGTATGCCAACTACGAACTTGCAGATCGGGGGTTCGAATCCCTCCAGGCGCACCAAAAGATATGTTTATGAAATTTAAACATATCTTTTTTATCTTACTTCTTGTTCCGGCTGTATTCCCATTAAGTTCATCATTCCTTTTTGATAAATTTGTATGGTATTTTTTATAATTTTTTCCCTTTCTTTTGGTGTCAACTCTTTTATATCAGTTTCCTCAATTGGTTGTTTTTCATCTACTTCTAAATCTTCTATATTTCTACTATGTTGTATGTTATAGTAACTTATTTGTCCATTTTCTCTTGTTGGTTTAGAATTTTTCGTCATTTTCACAATAGTTGGTTTTCCTCCTAATCGATCTAGAAACCAATATATTGTTTTTACACTTTCTTCATCTCTTCTTAACATTTGTATTTCTCTTTGCATTTCAATTCCATTTTGGTCATATACATATCTTGTACTTTTAAATACTCTATCAATTCCATATCTTCGATAATCTAATATAGTTACTTTTTCCATTTTTCCCTTTATCATGTTAAATTGTATGTCTTTTTGTGTTACGTGGTTTCCTCTATCATCTTCTTGCAGTAATGGTAAGGCTATTCGTATATTTCCTTCTTCATTTATTTTAAATGAGTGAGGATTATGGATTAACATTTGGATTAAGGGAAGAACTTTTCTTATGTATACAGTTTCATCATCAATATAGCTTGCAGCATATTGATACATCTTTATACATGCTTGTTCTATTTGGTCCACTACATCGATTATTCTTGGATTTTTAAAAAATTGAGGATTGCAAAAATCTCTTTCTAATTTTTCAAATATTTCATATTCTGCTTTTCTTCTTCCTATACTTTTATACATGATAATATACTCCTATAGATTTTTTGTTGTAACTATTTTATTACTTTTTAAAAAAAAGTCAATAGAAATATGATTTTTTAATTTTATATGCTCTTCAGGTATGCCGGGAGCTGAGGAATGCAGTAAATTTTATAACAAGAACCGTTTGAGGCGGATTTTTCAGCTGTGAATTGTAATGATGTAATCTATAAAGTTTTTTATTTTTTTCCTAAAGTTATATCTATCTCTTTATTTGCCTCTCCCCTAACAACATTTAATTTCAACACATCTCCTGGAACCTTACTATAAACATATTCTCTCAAATCATTTATCGTATTTAAACTTTTCCCATCTATACTGGTTATTAAATCTCCCTCTTTTAAATCTGAATTAGAAGCTGAGCCATTTGCTATAATTTGTGAAACATAAATCCCTTTATTTTTTTTATCTTTTAAATTTAAATATTCCGCAACATCTCCATCATAGGCATAGATGCCAAGGGTTGCTTCTTCAAAGCTTCCTTTTTCTTTAAAGCTTTCTACTACCGGTTTTACTACATTAATAGGAATAGCAAATCCAATTCCTTCTGCTGATGTTATTTTTACGGTATTAATGCCTACTACTTCTCCTCTACTATTGATTAAGGGTCCCCCACTATTTCCCGGATTAATGGTAGCATCAGTTTGAATTAAATCTGATATATAACTTGTATTATCTGAATCATCTATTTTTATGGTTCTATTTAAAGCACTGACAATCCCTGAAGTAACGGTTCTTCTAAATTCATAGCCTATTGGATTTCCGATTGCATATACTTGTTGCCCTACTTTTAGATCTCCTGAATTTCCAAATTTGGCATAAGACATGTTATTTACTTGTACCTTGGTTATGGATAGATCTAAATTAGAGTCACTCCATACAACAGTTCCTTTATATGTATTTTCTTCTATTGTCACATAACATGTACTATATTTGTCGCCTGTTACATGGCTGTTGCTTAAAATATATCCATTATCACTTACCAAGATTCCAGTTCCAAGTCCTAACTCTTCACTTGTGACATTATTTAAAATAGACCCCCCTGTATTGGTGAGTTTGGAAATTCCAACTACACTTCCCGTAACATTTTCTAACATTTGGGCAACTGTTTCGCTATTTTTTTCAACTTGATCCACAGTTTCTAAATAGTCTGTGGATAAGGATGTTTTGTTTGCTTCATAGTCATAGCCATTTGATATTTCTATATTTTGATACATAATATATAAATTGTAGCCTATTAGGCCTAATAAAATGAAAGATAAAATAGTAATGACAATTTTACCACCTTTATTTTTCTTTGTTTTCATATTTCCCTCTTTTCTAAGTATTTCTAAAATATTTAGAAATCTTTTTCTTTCCTATAGATTATTTCCACAAATTGTAAAATTAATCAATTTTTTTATTTTTTATCATTTATTTAAGTGCCATAAATGCCTTAAGTCCACAAGCCGTACTAAAAAGAACACTAAAAATATTGCTTTTTTTTACAAAATACGATATAATTCGATTAAATTACAAAAAATAAAAGGTGAGAGTAATCATGGAAAAAAACAAAGTGTATGAATTAACAAATCCACAAAAAAGTATCTGGCTTACAGAACAATACTTTCAAAATACAACCATTAATAATATTTGTGGTAGTCTTCTTATAAAACAAGACACAGATCTAAATTTATTAAATACTGCTATCAATTTATTTATTAATAATAATGATAGTTTTCAATTAAGATTTAAACAAGAGAAAGAAAATTTATTACAATACTTTGCCAAAGATGAAAATTATAATTTTGAAATACTTCCAATCGAAAAAGAAGAGCAAATTGAAGGCTTTGCAAAAAAAATAGTTAATACCAAATTTAATCTTTTTCATTCACGTGTTTTTGATTTTAAATTATTCAAATTATCTTCTGGCTTTGGTGGATTTATTGTGAATGTCCATCATATCATTTCTGATGCCGCAACTTTATCTTTTGTTGGTACAGAAATTGTTGAAATTTATTCTAAATTATTAAAAAAGGAAAAAATTCCCACAAAAACTTATTCATACATAGATTATATTTATTCGGAAAGAGAGTATCTAAAAAGCCCTCGTTTTGAAAAGGACAAGGCTTATTGGATGGAAACCTTAACGCCGCTTCCAGAAATTGCAACCATTCCATCTGCTCGTATAGCAGATTCTATCCATGATTATAGAGCAAAAAGAGAAGAATTTATTTTAGATGTTCCATTCGTTTCTAAAATAAAATATTATTGTAAGCAAAACAAAATTAGTATGTATCATTTTTTAATTGGTATTTATGCTATCTATTTTGGAAAAATCAATAATATGGATATTTTTACTTTTGGAACACCAATCTTAAATAGAACTAATTTTGCTGAAAAACACACATCTGGTATGTATATTAGTACTTCTCTTTTAAAAATAGATATGTCACAAAATATGCCATTTTCGGAATTTGTTCAAAATATTTGCAAAACTTGTTTAGGTATGTTAAGACATCAGAAGTATAATTATCAACATATATTAGATGATATTCGTAAAAAAGATAAGTCTGTTTCTGAATTATATGATATTGGACTTTCTTATCAAATAACACAAGCAACTGACTCAACTCTTGGCATTCCTTATTCAACCAAGTGGTATGGAACTGATTTTATTGCCAATAGTTTAGATGTTCATTTTCACGATAATGATAATACTGGAAATTTGTTGGTTGAATATGATTATCAAATTTGTAAACTTACCAATCAAGATATTGAAAATATGCATAATCGAATTCTTACCATAATAGATCAAGTTTTACAAAATGAAACCATTTGGCTAAATGATATTACTATTTTAACTAAAATAGAAGAAAATCAAATTTTAAATAAATTTAGTCAGGTTGCAACTAATTTTCCAATAGATAAAACAATTGTTGATTTATTTTATGAACAAGTGCTTCAAAACCCTACGGGTATAGCTGTTATTTTTAAAAATGAAAGTTTAACTTATGAAGAACTAGATAAAAAGTCAAACCAATTTGCTAGATTTTTACTCCAAAATTATCCAGTTCAACCAAACTCTATTATAAGTGTTTGTATGAATCGAAATATGGATTTTATTATTACTATTTTGGGGATTTTAAAACTTGGTTGCAGTTATTTACCAATTCATCCCGATTATCCAATTGATCGCATTCGTTATATTGTAGAGGATAGTCATAGTCTACTACTGATAACAGATAAAAAAATAAAAACTTTGCCAAGTGTGAATTTTAATACAATTGCTTTGGAGCATTTTTCAGATAAAAAAATTGATTTACATTTTAAAAGTAATTCTATTGCTTACGTTATTTATACATCTGGCTCTACAGGAGCACCAAAAGGCGTGTTAGTAACCCATCGTAATTTAATTAATTTTTTATACAGTTTTAATACTAGTTTTACTAATCCATTTAGTCATACTGATCGTTGTCTTTCGATTACTAATATTTCTTTTGATGTAAGTGTTTGTGAACTATTTACTCCTTTGGTTTTTGGTGCAACTCTTGTACTGTATGCAGAAAATACTTTAACCAATCTTCATTTATTAGTAGACACCATCATCCAAAATAAAATTACTTTTATGTATATTCCGCCTAATATACTTCAAACCTTATATGAAAGTTTAATCAACCATACGGATTTGGTTCAATTAAATAAATTATTAGTTGGGGTTGAAAGTATTAAAAATATAACTTTAAAAAATTACTATCATATTCAGGAAAATATAGAAATTATCAATGGTTATGGACCTACGGAAACAACTATTTGTTGTACTTTTTATAAATTTAATAAGGATTTGGCCTCAAACGATCATGCTGTTGTTCCCATTGGAAAACCTTTAAGTAATAATCATATTTTTATTTTTAATAAGAATTTACAAATGCAACCAATTGGTATTCCTGGTGAATTATATGTATGTGGAGAAAATGTTTCAAATGGTTATTTAGGAAAGCCAGATCTTACAGCCAAATCTTTTGTACCTATTGAGAATAAGGTTTATTATAAAACTGGTGATTTGGGTTATTATGATGAAAAAGGTAATATTCATTTTTTAGGCAGAAATGATTTTCAAATAAAAATAAGAGGTCACCGTGTTGAATTAGGAGAAATAACCAATACTTTAAAAAAATTAGAACAAATAGAAAATGCGTTTTCTATGGTTTCCCGTGTGAACCAACATGATGTAATTTGTTCCTATATTGTGCTAAAAAAAGATGATAGAAATAGTACAGAAACTATTTCTTATGATACTGGTAAAATAAAAGATGCTTTAAAAAAATATTTACCTTATTATATGATTCCTACTTATATCATTGCAATTGATCAAATGCCTATTAATTTAAATGGAAAAATTGATAAAGCAAAATTGCCAGCCATTGATCTTCAGCAATTTTCTTCTAAAGAGGTTTTACCTTCCACAGATACAGAGAAATTTTTACAAAAGGAATTATTAAAAATCTTAAATTTAACTACTTTATCGATTGAAGATAATTATTTTGATTTAGGAGCAGATTCCTTATCTTGTATTAAATTAATTGCTGAAATAGCAGATCAACTTCATGTTGATGTAACCATATCCAATTTATTTAAACATAATACGATAAAGACTTTAGCTAATTTTATTGATAAACAACAAATCCATATGCTAGCAGATACTATTTCTCCTTGCCTTAAGCAAGATTACTATGAACTTTCATCAGGTCAAAAAAGAATTTATTACAGTTCTTATATATTAAATAGTAACTCTACTGCTTATAATTTACCTGGTGGTATTTTAATGGATAAACTACCTAATCGAAAAAAACTGGAAAGTTGTTTTCATACTCTTATAAAAAGACATGAGGCTTTTCGTACTTATTTTGAAATAAAAGATGGAAGACCTGTACAAAAAATTGCAGATACTGTAACTTTTAAAATGGATGTCATCCAAGCTCCTGATAAAAACCTTGATGCTTATTTTCATGCATTTGTAAAACCTTTTGATTTGAGTAAAGCTCCGATTTTAAGAGTTTGCCTGATTGCATTTCCTGATAATACCTCTGCCCTATTATTCGATACGCACCATATTTTATCTGATGGTACCTCTATGCAGATTTTGATTCAGGAGTTGTGTAAATTATATAATGGTGAAACATTAGAACCACTTGTTTTAACTTATAAAGATTATTCTGAATGGGAAAATAAGAATTTAAAAACAGATTTGCTTGATAAAAGTAAGCAATATTGGCTAAAGCAATTTCAAGATGAGATACCTATTTTAAATTTGCCTTCTAAACATCCAAGACCTGCTAATAAATCTTTTAAAGGTGCTAAGATTTTTAAAACCATCCCTGCTAATTTTACCGATAAAATAAATGCTACCTGTCAAGAACTGAAAGTCACACCTTTTATGTTATTCCTTTCTGTATATTATATTTTGCTTTCAAAATATTCTATGCAAAATGATATTGTAATTGGCTCTCCTATTATAGCAAGGGAAAAAACAGAGCTTTCTAATATAATTGGTATGTTTGTTAATACATTACCTTTGCGAATGAATTTAAATTCTGATGCTAATTTTTACGAGTTTTTAACCTCTGTAAAAAAGATGTGTTTAAATTCATTTGAACATCAATCTTATCCATTGAATGAAATGGTAAATCATTTAAATATAACACGTGATGCAAGTAGAAATCCTTTATTTGATGTGTTATTTACCTATCAAAATAATGGAAATCCCCCTGTTCATTTAAATAGTATTCAAACTACTTATTATTTGCCAGATAACAAAACTTCAAAATTTGATTTATCTTTAGAAATCCTACCAGAAAAAGATACTTTTCATTTAAGTTTTGAATATTGTACTAGTTTGTTTACTAATAGTTTTATAAATAGTTTAGCCAATCATTATTTGAAAATTTTGAAAGAGGTAATTGAAAATAAGGATATTAAAATTTATTTGATTGATATGTTATCTGAAAGAGAAAAAAACAAAATATTAATTGATTTTAATCAAACAGAAATGGATTATCCTAAGGAAAAATCACTTGTTGATTTATTGAAAATACAGATAAAATATCATCCTTCTCAGATTGCTGTAGAGGCAAATGGACAGAAAATTACTTACCAAGAACTGGATGAAAAATCCAATACTATTGCTTCTTATCTTATAAAAAATAAAAATATACAACCAGGAGATATCATTGGTGTTTGTATGAAAAAATCAATTGAACTTGTTATTTCGATATGGGGCATCTTAAAAGCAGGTTGTGTTTATATGCCAATGTTTATTGATTATCCTGAAGATCGATTAAATTATATGTTAGAAAATAGCCATTCTCCTTTGGTACTATTGAATAGGAAAAACCTTAACTTTGCTATTTCATCCTTGAGAATAAAGCCTTTTACGGAAATTGAAAATACACCTTGTTTACCAAATGCTCCTCAAATCCGTCCAGATGATTTAGCCTATGTTATTTATACTTCTGGATCAACAGGTCGCCCAAAAGGGGTGAAAATAACCCATAAGTGTTTAAATAACTATTTTCACTCTTTTAATCGATTATTTAATGATTTTGACGTGCAAGATCGATTTTTGGCTTCTACTAATATTTCTTTTGATGTAAGTATTTGGGAATTGTTTTTATCCATCTTAAATGGTTCTACTTTGGTAATCTATGAAGAAGAAATTATTAGTAATATTGTGCAATATGCTAATTCGATAATTAAAAATAAAATTACGGCATTATATGTTCCACCTAATATTTTGGAAGAAGTTTATAAGCTATTAAAAGATAAACCTAATGTAAAAATTAATAAAATGCTTGTTGGCGTGGAACCAATCAAAAGACGTACTTTGAATAAATTTTATGAAATTAATCCAAATATAAAAATCGTAAATGGTTATGGACCTACGGAAACAACTATTTGTTCAACTGCATTGGAATATGAACCTTCTTTAAAAAATGAAAAAATTGTTTCGATTGGAAAACCGATTGGTAATACGAAAATATATATTGTAGATGAACATATGCATATTGTTCCTATTGGGGTTCCTGGTGAGCTTTGTATAACAGGAGATGGTGTTGGACAAGGTTATATTGAAAATGAAAAAGAAACAAATAAAAATTTTGTAGAAAATACTTTTAATACAATTAGTCCTAAAATTTATAAAACAGGGGACTTGGCAAAATGGAATTATAATGGTACAATTTCTTTTATATCGAGAAAAGATAGTCAAGTTAAAATTTCTGGTTATCGCATTGAATTAAAAGAAATTGATAATACCATTATAAGATATCCTTCTATTTTTAAATGTTTGACAACAGTTTATAAAACCAAAAATAAGTCTTATTTGGTTACCTATTTTACAGCAGATAAGAAAGTGGATACTTTGGATCTAACTGCTTTTTTACAAAGTAAATTAGCTTTTTATATGGTACCTAGTATGTTAATCCAGTTAGATAGCTTTCCTTTAACAGTAAATGGTAAAATAAATCATAAAGAACTTCCTAAACCAATTATCCGTTCAGAAGTGCAGTATGTACCACCAAAAACAGATTTAGAAAAAACTTTGTGTAAAATTTGGCAAGATTTATTTGGTATTGCTAAAGTTGGTGTAGAGGACAATTTCTTTACCTTGGGGGGGGATTCTTTATCTGCTATTAAACTGCAAGTAGAAGCTTTAAATAAGAATTTAAATATTACTTATGCTGATATTTTTGCTTATCCTACTATACGTCAGCTTGCTAAAAAAGCTTTAAATGCTGTTCCGGAAAATCAAATAAGTTATCAAGCCTACGATTACGCAAAAATTAATCATTTATTGGCTTACAATGATACGAAAAATATCCCATCTAAATTAAGTCTAAAACCAATTGGCAATATGTTGCTTACTGGTGCTACTGGTTTTTTGGGTGCTCATATTTTAGATAGCTATTTTTCTTCTAATGACTCTGGTAGCATTTACTGTATGGTTAGAGTAAAAGATAAGCATAATCCTGAACAAAGGCTCAAAGAAACTTTAAATTTTTATTTTGGAAATAAATATGATGCTTATTTTGGTAATAGAATTAAAATTGTTATTGCTGATATAACACAATTTCATTTTGGATTGGAAAATTCAGAATATACGGATCTGGCTAATCAAATAGAAGTTGTTGTAAATAGTGCCGCTCTTGTCAAACATTATGGGGATTATAATCAATTTTATTTTATTAATGTAATTGGTACTAAAAATGTGGTAGAATTTTGTAAACAATTTGATAAAAAACTTTATCATATCTCTACAACAAGTGTTTCTGGACTAGGTCTTCCCGAAAATAATAAGGAACAGACAAAAGAAATTACTTATTTTAGCGAAAAAGATTTATATAAAAATCAAAACCTAAATAATACTTATCTTCAGACAAAATTTGAAGCAGAAAAAATTATTTTAGAAGAGGTTTCTCATAAAAATTTAAAAGCTACTATCTTTAGAATGGGCAATATTTCTAATCGCTATTTAGATGGTAAGTTTCAAATAAATGCTACAGAAAATGCTTTTGTAAATCGAATTAAGGCTATTTTACGATTGGGTGTTATTCAAAATGGTTTTAAAAAACATGCCACTGAATTTGCCCCTGTGGATTGTTGTGCTAGTGCTATTATAAAATTAATACAATCTCATCCCAAATTTACTGTTTTTCATATTTTTAATCCTAATTTAATTTCTTTTGTAGATTTGGTAAAATTTAT
>CALXRJ010000127.1 GCA_944390615.1 uncultured Clostridia bacterium
TCTCTTATGAAAGACCAAGTTGATACCTTAAATGACATAGGAATTCCTGCTACTTACATTAATAGCACTCTTTCCTATCATAATTATGAGCAAACAATTGAGAATATTCTTAATCATGTTTACAAAATTATTTATGTCGCACCTGAAAGATTAAATTCTGATACTTTTTTAAATCTATTAAACCAAATAGATATTTCCATGTTCACAATCGATGAAGCACATTGCGTTTCTCAATGGGGTCACGATTTTAGACCAAGTTACAGAGAAATTGCTAATGTGATTTTAAATTTAAAAAAACGCCCTATTGTTACTGCATTTACTGCAACTGCTACACAAATCGTTAAAGATGATATTGTCAATCTGCTACATTTAAACCATCCATTTTCTTTAACAACCGGTTTTGATCGAAAAAACTTAAAATTTTCGGTTGAAATTCCGGAAAATAAACTTTCTTTTATAACAGATTATGTAGAAAAAAATAAAAATCATTCTGGTATTATTTATTGCTTAACGCGAAAAAATGTAGATCATCTATTTGCAGAATTATCTGAACTTGGTTACTCTGTTTCAAAATATCATGGTGGAATGACAGAAAAGCAAAGGACTTTATCACAAGATGATTTTACTTATGATAGAACACAAATTATGGTAGCAACCAATGCTTTTGGTATGGGAATTGATAAATCCAATATTCGCTATGTTGTTCACTATAATATGCCAAAAGATTTAGAAAGTTATTACCAAGAAGCTGGCCGTGCTGGTCGTGATGGTGAACCTTCTGAATGTATTTTACTTTTTAGTAGAGCTGATATTGTGGCAAATAAATTTTTAATTGAATCAGTTCCTTCTGAAAATCATGCACAAGAATATGAGAAATTAAATGATATGATTGATTATTGTAATACCGATAAGTGTCTTAGAAAGTATATTTTGGAATATTTTGATGAAGTTCCTACTTTTACTAATTGTGGAAATTGCAGTAATTGCTTAAGCCAGACTGAACTAACTGATATTACTGCTGATAGTCAAAAAATTTTGTCTTGTATTAAAAGGATGAGAGAGCGTTTTGGGAGTGGTTTTGTAACAGATGTTTTGAAAGGCTCTAAAACAGAACGTATTAGAAATTTCGGGTTTGATAAATTGTCTACTTATGGCATTATGAAAGAATATTCTAAAGATACTATTAAAGATTTAATTTATTATTTAATAACAGAAGGCTATATCCATAGTGTCGGGGATAAATATCCTGTTTTGTCTTTGGATGTATCTGCAAATGATGTTTTGTTTCATGGAAAGCGTATTTTTATTAAGAAAAAAATTGAGAAAATTGAAACACCCACTTATTCGGAATTAGATTCTTCTTTAGACTCTCATTTTGATGAAACATTATTTGATCTTTTGCGTCATGTAAGAAAAAAAGTTGCAGAAGCTAATCAAATTCCACCTTTTATTGTTTTTTCTGACAGCTCTTTAAAGCAAATGGCTACTCTTTACCCTATTGATGCAGAAAGTATGCTTAAAATTGATGGAGTTGGCTTAAATAAATTAGTGAAATATGGAAATGATTTTATTGATGTAATTGCAAATTATGTAGCTGAAAATAATATTCAAGTTTCACAGAATGCTTCTTCGGTTAAAAAAAGATCTACCAAATCTAGTATAGAAAAAATAAAAAAAGAGGATACACGTATGGTATCTTATCATTTATACACAAGTGGGAAGTCTATTGATGAAATTGCAGCGGAAAGGGGACTTTCTAGAGTTACTATTGAAAATCATTTAATTAGTTGTTTAGATAGTGGAATGGAAATTGATATGGAGAAAGATATTCATACAGAATTTAAAGATGAGATTATACATGCTATTCAAGAAATTGGTACAGAAAAATTGAAGCCTTTGAAGGAAGCTTTAGGCACTAATGTTAGTTATTTGGATATTCGTTATTATATTTGTAAATTAAAAAAAGAAAAGGAAGTTGTTGATTAGGTAAATCACCTAATTACAACTTCTTTTTGATTTATTTTTGCTTATCTTTTAAAGAATACCTAGTATATAGATAATATAGACTATGATTAATAAAATACCTTTTTTTCTATCTAGTTCATTTTTTTCATCCTTTGTTGCTATAATTTGTAAAAATATGGTTATTGCTATTAAAAGTAATATACTGATATTAAAGTCTGTTGTAAAGATTAATGGGTTAATGATAGCTCCTAAGCCAATTAATAAGCATAAGTTTACAATATTAGACCCTGTAATATTTCCTAATAGTAAGTCTGTTTCGTTTCGTCTGGCTGAAATAATTCCTGTTATGATTTCAGGTAGTGCTGTTCCAACTGCTATGATTGTCATACCAATAAAACTTTCTGATAATCCAAATTTTCCTGCTATGGATACTGCATTATCTACTATAAAATCGGCTCCGAATTTTAGTCCTAATAAGCCGACTATCATATAAATGATGATTAATATGATGGAATCTCTTTCTTTTGATTTGGTGTCTTCTATGATTTCTTGATCTATTGTTTCATTTTTCATTTGTTTTTCTTCATATATGGTATAGATTATATAGGCTATGGTAAATAAAATTAATACGATTCCTTGCCATCTTGTAATAGTTTGTGCATCTCCTAATTTTTCTGTATTTCCTAAAAATAATAGTAAAACCATTGCTCCAATTCCTATTGGTAGATGTGTTTTTATGATTCTTTTGTCTAGTCTGATTGGTCTGATTAAACTGGTAAGTCCTATTACTAGTAAGAAATTACATATACAACTTCCTATGGCATTGCCTATTATTAAATCAGAGCGTCCTTCTTGGGCAGATGTAATGGTGACAAATATTTCTGGGAGCGAGGTTCCTACTGCTACTATGGTTAGGCCTATGAGTAGTTCTGATAAGCCTAGTTTTTTGGCAATACTTGTGGCTGCTTTTACTAATAGGTCTGCTCCTTTTATTAAAAAGATGAATCCTATCGTGATTAGAAATAGTTCGTTTAACATATGTTTCCTCCTTCTTTAGTGTTTCCCATTTGTTGTTTTTTATGTTATGTTGGGGTAGAATTTGTTTATTTTATATCATATTTTTTTGGTTTTAACAAGATTTTGGGGGAGTTTTTGTATATGTAGATTGGGTTGAAAAAGTAGTTTTTGGGTTTTTTAGTTGGCTTCGGGTTATGAGTATGGGTTGACTGGTTTTTGAACTTTAGTGAAATCAAGGGTTTTAGCTGATATTTTAGTACCTTCGGGTATTTTAGCATATCGAACATTTGTGTAATTTTAGGACGTTTTTTGAGGATTTCTTCCCCAACTTTTCCCCAA
>CALXRJ010000128.1 GCA_944390615.1 uncultured Clostridia bacterium
AATACCACTTGTAATTCTTTTTAAACTACTGGTATCTATTCCTAAATCTAAAGCCATTCTGTCAATTTGTTTAAAAGCTACACCTCTTACTAAATCAATTAAAATATAAGGATTTTCTTCAATTTGGGTAATCGCTGTTACTCCTAATTTATCATAAATCTTTTTTGCATTTTCAATTCCGATATTAAACTTCTCTAAAAATCCAACAATTTGCCATACTTCCCAGCTTTCGATAAAACTTTCCGAAATTTCAAGTGCCTTGTCTTTACTAATTCCTTTTACCTTTGTTAGCTCTAATGCTTCATATTTAATCGTATCTATCGTATTTTCTCCAAATTTTGCTATAATCTTTTAGGCAGTCGCAGGACCCACACCTTTAATCGTACCATTTCCTAAATATCTTTCTAACGCATCTAGTGTTTTAGGCATAATTTTTTCAAAGGTATCTACCTTAAATTGTTCGCCATATTCTTTATGCTCAACAAACTTGCCGATTACTTTTATGTTATCTCCTTCTACAATAAAAGGCAAATATCCGACAATTGTTTCTACCCTTTCTAATTCATCTACATACATTTCTGCAATTGTGTAGCTATTTAATTCACTTTGATATATAATTCCAAGTATTTCTCCTGAAAGTTCCAATTTCGATTTTCTCCTTTTGGCATAGTTCTGTGAGGTATTGTACTATAAATTAAAAAAAATAGCAAGATTTTTCAAAAGGACCATTTCTTTTTGCCAAAAAGACCGTTTCTTTTTGGCAAAAAGAAACGGTCCTTTTGGCAAATTTTTCTTGACTTTTCTTATAATAAATAATATACTTACAATATAAAAAAATAAAGGAGGCCAACAAGATGGATAACTTAATAGAAATTAGATGGCACGGCCGTGGAGGACAAGGTGCAAAAACTGCATCTTTACTTTTAGCTGATGCCGCATTTAACACTGGAAAATATATTCAAGGTTTCCCTGAATATGGTCCAGAAAGAATGGGTGCCCCAATTACAGCTTATAACCGTATCAGTGACACACCAATTACCGTACATAGTAACATTTACGAACCAGACTATGTTGTTGTTGTAGATGATACTTTGTTAGAATCTGTTGATGTAACAGCAGGATTAAAAGAAACTGGTGCCATTGTTATTAACACAACAAAATCACCAGAGTACCTAAAATCTGTTTTAAAAGGATATCAAGGAAAAATCTACACAATTGATGCCAGAAAAATCTCAATGGAAGCACTTGGTAAATATTTTCCAAATACACCAATGCTTGCTTCGATTGTAAAGGTTGCTAACATATTATCTGACGAAGATTTCTTAAAAGATATGGAAGGTTCTTTTAAGCATAAATTTGCGAAAAAACCAGAAGTAATCGAGGGAAATATGAAAGCATTGGAAATGGCATTAAAAGAAGTGAAACAAATAAATTAACATAACATAAAACAAAAGGACCGTTTCTTTTTGAAAAAGGAAAGGATGGAAAACTATGACTCATATTAATAAAGATACTCCTATGGAAGATTTAACCATTGGTGGAGATATTTATGAAGCTGGAAATTCAAAAGAATTTAAAACAGGTGACTGGAGAAGTATGAAACCAGTTTATATGGAAGAAAAGTGTAAACAATGTGGTCTTTGCTTCCCTGTTTGTCCAGAAAATGCAATTCCAGTTAACAAAGATTTAAAAAGAGAAGATTTTAATTATGATTATTGCAAAGGATGTGGCGTATGTGCCGTTGTTTGTCCTTTTAAAGCAATTGAAATGAAGGAAGAAGGTGTTTGATAAATGAGTATTCGAGAAAGATTAAGTGGTAATGAAGCTTCTAGCTTTGCTATGAAACAAATTAATCCTGATGTAGTAGCTGCTTTCCCTATTACCCCATCTACAGAAATTCCTCAGTATTTTTCAACTTTTGTGGCAAATGGCACAGTTGATACAGAGTTTGTTGCAGTGGAAAGTGAACATAGTGCTATGTCTGCTTGTATTGGTGCAGAAGCTGCAGGAGCAAGAGCTATGACGGCAACATCAGCAAATGGTTTGTCTTATATGTGGGAAATGATTTATATTGCATCTAGTCTTAGACTTCCTATTGTCATGAGTTTAGTAAACCGTGCTGTTTCAGGACCTTTAAATATTCACAATGACCATTCTGATGCCATGGGAGTTCGTGATAGCGGTTGGATTATGCTATTTTCTGAAAATAACCAAGAAGCCTATGATAATTTACTTATGGCTCATAGAATAGCAGAACATAAAGATGTTTTACTTCCTTTAATGGTTTGTCAAGATGGATTTATTACATCCCATTCGATTGAAAATATTATGTTAGAAGATGATGAAGAAGTTAAAAAATTTGTTGGTAAATATGAACCTGAACATTATTTATTAAACAGAAAAGAACCAATTGCTATTGGTCCATTAGATTTACAATCTTATCTTTTTGAACATAAAGCACAACAAGCAGAAGCTATGAAAAAGGCTAAAGATGTTATTTTAGAAGTAGCAAAAGATTTTGAAAAATGGACTGGTAGACATTATAGCTTTTTTGAAGAATATAAATTAGAAGATGCTGAAATTGCAATTGTTTGTATGAACTCTACAGCTGGAACTACCAAATTTGTAGTAGATCAATTAAGAAGCCAAGGCATTAAAGCAGGTCTCTTAAAGGTTAGAGTATATCGCCCATTCCCAGCTGAAGAAATTGCAAAAGCACTTGAACATGTAAAAGCTGTTGCTGTTTTAGATAAATCAGATTCGTTAAATGCTGTGGGAGGAGCTTTATTTACAGATGTTACCTCTGGTATGTTTGTAAACAAGGTAAATGTTCCAACCATCAATTATGTGTATGGTATTGGTGGAAGAGATGTTCCAAGTTCTCAAATTGAAACGGTTTATTCTGATTTAGCTGAAATTGTAAAAACAGGAAATATTGGAAATCCTTACAGATATTTAGGTTTAAGAACAAAGGAGGGAAAATAAAATGGCATATAATTTAAAAGAAGTTGTAGCAAATAAACCTTCCAGATTTAGTGAAGGA
>CALXRJ010000129.1 GCA_944390615.1 uncultured Clostridia bacterium
TACCACAAAAAAATAAAGTAGCTGTTTGCTACTTGTATTTTGTCTTTAAGCAAGACCATATTTTTTCTTGAATCTATCAGCTCTACTTCCAGCTGTATCACGTCTCATTAAATTACCTGTCCAGAATGTATGACATTTTGAGCAAATATCTCCTTTCATGTCTTTTTTGGTAGAACCTACTTTCATAACATTACCACAAGCACAAGTAATTGTTGTTTCTCCATAATTTGGTTGTATTTCTTTGTTCATCGTTTTCACCTCTTCCTTACTTTTGGCGATTTCTGTCCGCCATAAAAAAACTGTATTCTATGTTACCACATTTGATTGAAAATTTCAAGTATTATTTGATTACATTTTCACTATCTTTTTCGTATTCGTATTGTTCTAGCATATACCTAGCAGATGTTAACGCTTCTGTGTTGAAGGATACTCTACCAACTAGTTTTAATACGATGTTAAAAAGACAGGCTATGATTAATATTAAAATACAAACTTTTTTCCATACTTTTGATAACATATTTTTCTCCTTTTTTGGTTTTAAAGCAATTTTGATTTTTAAATTGCTAACTCACATATTTTATTATACCATTTATTTTAAAATTGTCAAGTTGTAAAAAGTATTAAGTTTTGTTTTTTTGTCTAGCAATCTGCTGTTGTTTAACTAGTAGTGGGTATACTATGTTTTATTTTCAAGATTATTCTAATCTCCTCTACAGAAGACAACTTTAAAACCTCCTCTGCCAATTTTTTGCAATCTTCAAAATTTAATTCTCGAATCAGTTTTCTTGCTCCTAAAATTTTATTCGCATTCATCGAAAATTCATCTAATCCCAAACCAATCAGCAAAGGAATAAAAGCCAGATCTCCTGCCGCTTCCCCACACATACCACATAAAATATGATTTTTATGAGCACTTTCAATAACATACCTAATTAATCGAATCACAGCTGGATGAAAATGGCTATATAAATTAGCAACTTTTTCATTGCCTCTTTCTACTGCGACAGTATACTGAATTAAATCATTGGTTCCCATACTAAAAAAGTCACACTCTTTAGCAAACTCTTCTGCTAATATCGCAGCAGATGGTATTTCAATCATAATGCCTACTTCAATATTCTCTCGAAAAGGAACTTGTTTGTTTCTTAGTTCTTCTTTTACTTCTTCAATGATTTTTTTAGCTTCTCTTAACTCTTCTAAAGAAGAAATCATTGGTAGCATAATCGCTAAATTCCCATAATGGCTTGCTCTCAAAATAGCTCTTAATTGTACTTTAAATAATGGAATATTATCTAGGTAAATTCGGATAGCTCTGTAACCTAAAAAAGGATTTTTTTCTTTTGGTAGTTTCATATATTTTAATTCTTTGTCTCCACCAATATCTAAAGTTCGAATAATAATCCTTTGGTTTGGCATTTTTTCTGCAACTTTCTTGTAAGCTTCAAACTGCTCTTTTTCGGTTGGAAAATCTTCGGAATCCATATATAAAAACTCACTTCTGAATAATCCAATTCCTTCTGCCGTATTTTTAAGGGCAATAGAAACATCTTGTACCCCACCAATATTGGCTAATAATTCTACTTGATGTCCATCTTTTGTCATGGATTTTTCATTTTTATAATTTTCTAATTGCTCTTTTTCCCATTTTAATTTTTCTTTTATTTCTCGTAATCTTGTACATTCTTCTTCAGATGGATTGATAAAAACTTCTCCTGTTCCTCCATTCATGGCAATAAAATCATTTTCTTGGATTTGTCCCATTGCCTGCTTAATTCCTCCTACTGCTGGAATTCCGTGAGTTCTTGCCATAATTGCCATATGCGAATTTACGCCACCTTCTTCTGTGATAATTCCTTCTATATTTTTTAAATCTAATTTGGCAGTATCTGATGTGGTAAGTTCTTTTGTAACAAGAATACTGTTAGGAGGTAATTTCGATAAATTAATTTCTTCTTTATTTAAGATTTTATTTAATACTTTTTTCTTCATATCGGCAATATCTCTACTTCTTGCTGCCATATAAGGGTCATCAATTTCTTCAAACATTTTAATAATTTTTTGAAAGCCTTTATCTACTCCATAGGCAGCATTGCATTTTTCTTGCTCTATGATTTTAATAGTTTCTTCTACTAAATTCGGATCTTGTAAAATCATTAAATAAGCTTGCATAATTTCTTTTTCTGTTCCCGTTAATTTTTCAACTAAACTAGCTGTTTCTTCTTCTACTGCTTTCATCGCTTTTTGAAAAATTTCTTTTTCTGTATCTACATTATCTATTTTGATTTTTTCAGGCTTTATTTTTTCTTTTTTTAAAAGGATGACTTTTCCTAGTCCAATCCCATCCGAAATTCCATTTCCTTTTAGCATCATCTTGCCTCCTTGTTATTCTCCTAATTGATTTTCAAAAACATTTTTAAGCTCTTGGATTGCTTCCTCTTCCTTTTCTCCATCACATACAATTTCTAATTCTGTTTTGGATTTTATCCCTGCTGCCATAATCATAAGTGGAGATTTTGCATTAATTTCTTTTTCCTTTACGATAAGGCTAACCTTGCAAGGGTATTTCATTGCTATTTTAGAAATTTCTGTTGCAGGTCTTGCATGAAGACCTGTTTCATTATCAATTTTTACACTTTCTTTTATCATAAAATCACCTTTCTATTTACCATACATTTTTCTTTAATAAAACCATAATACCTGCTGCAACAACAGAACCAATTACTAGCGAAACAGCATACCATCCCCAATTACCAATTAATGGTAATACGAAAATTCCTCCATGTGGTGCCATTAAGGTACAATTAAATGCCATGGATAAGGCTCCTGCAACACCAGAGCCTACTACACAGGCAGGTAAAACACGAATTGGGTCACTGGAAGCAAATGGGATAGCTCCTTCTGAAATAAAAGATAGTCCCATAATATAATTTAATAAACCTGCTTGTCTTTCTTTTTTTGGTAATTTTCTAGGAAAAAACGTTGCAATTAAGGCAATGGCAAGTGGTGCTACCATTCCTCCAATCATAACAGCTGCCATAATTTCATAATGTCCTTCTGCAAGCATTCCGGTTCCAAAAGTATAAGCTGCTTTATTGACAGGTCCTCCTAAATCAACAGACATCATACCTGCTAAAA
>CALXRJ010000130.1 GCA_944390615.1 uncultured Clostridia bacterium
AAGGTATAAAGTTTTCTTTTTTTCCACTCATAGAGTTTGTAATTTTCATGGCTAATGGCCTCCTTAACATTTTTTTATTTATCATTTAAACATATTATTGATTTTACCTAAAATTTTTCTCCTTGAATAGGTGTAATTATATCATAATCAACATTCTTTTTCAAGTATTTCACAATTAAGCAATCGTTCTTAGTTTTACCTCTTTTATTAGTATTCCTATTTTTTCTTTTTACTGTTTTTCATAACTTAATAATTTAATTTGATTGGAAATAAATTCACCATTGGTGTCAATCTCTTTTGATAAGTCTGTTGATAAATATTTTTTATTATCATCTGCAAATATGGTAACTACGTTATCTTCTATTTCGTCTGCTAATAATATACTTCCCATTAAATTTGCTCCTGATGAAATTCCAACCCCGATTCCTAATTCTTTTGCTATTTTTCTTGACATGTTAATGGCATCTTCATCATTGATTGGTATGATTTTATCGATTTTATGCTGATCCACTAATGGGGGAATAAAATCATCTCCAATTCCTTCTATTTTATGTTGTCCTAAGATTTTTCCACCAGATAGCAAAGGCATTTTATCTGGTTCGATGGCAGTTATATACATATGAGGATTAGCCTCTTTTAGTCTATCTCCTACTCCCATTAAAGTTCCTCCTGTACCGACTCCAGATACAAAACCTCCTATTTTTTCTGGGAGTTGGTTTAATATTTCTTCTCCTGTTGTTTCATAATGTGCTAAATAATTATCTTCATTGGCAAATTGGTTGGCCAAAAAGCCGTTTATTTCTTTTGCTAATTTATCTGCTTCTTTTACACATCTTTTAAAACCTCCCTCTTCTTTTGAAAATAAAAAGATTTTAGCACCATATCCTTCCATTAGTTGAATTCTTTCTTTGCTTGCCCAATCTGGCATAAAAATATATACCGGATGTTTATCATAACTTCCTAAAGCTGCTAAAGCAATGCCTGTATTTCCACTTGTTGCTTCTACAATTGGCATTTTTTCTTGCAAAGTTCCTCTTTTTTTGGCATTTTGAATGATATAAAAAGCAACTCGATCTTTAATACTACCTGTCAAATTAAAGTATTCTAATTTGACATATATTTTTTTTGTCTTTCCTTTATATTGATAGTTTATCTTTATCATTGGTGTATTTCCTATTGTTCCATTTTTTTCAAACATTTTAAATCCCTCCTAAAAAAAACTATGTGTCTTTTAATAGCCCACATAGTTTTATAATATATTTTACTTGTATATATAAATATATAATAATCTCTATTGTAGGCATGAATTTTAATACTCGTGTCTACCATAGACAGAGTATTGCTACATGCAACAACAATTAGAGATTATTTTTTTTGATATCATTTTCCTCTTCCCTTTCTCTTTATCTTTGTTATATTATATGTTTTCTTTTTATTTTTGTCAACCATTTTATGGATGAATTTTCGTTTTTTTAGCCAAACATTGGTAATTGCTTTTTGGGGAGTTCGTATGTTTTATTTTTGAAAAAAGATTATCCCTTTTCCAAATTATGTCACATTTTGTCTATTTTTCTAATATACTATATTATAAAATCAGTTTTAGGAGGTAAATTTCAAAATGAGAAATAGATGCAGAAGATGTTGTTCAATGAATAACAATTATTTTATGCAAAATAATGGTAACCATTCAGGCATGATGGAAAAGAGCTGCAATAACATATGTTCTAATACACAAAACTATAATGAACATTGTGGTTGCGGATTTGATGATGATTATGAAGATGTATTTCCAGATAATCCAATGCTTGCACAAAGTTATGTTCCTATTCAAACCATGAATGAAACTTTTACACCTTGTGTTGGATTAAGAAATGGTACGATTTTTCCAGAGTTAGTTAGTCCCTATATGCCAGGTGACTCAATGAAACAAATTAAATTTATAGAAAGAACCAATACAATTGGAGAGGGGTGTAACAAATGTCAGTAGAAAAAGAAGATCGAAAATGCTGCTGTAACAATAATGATACTATGATGAACAGTAATCTAAGCGGTTTTACAACAGCTGCTTTAAACAATAATTGGGTAATGGATGATGTTTCGAATACATCTGATATGTGTAATTCTTGCGATTCGCAAAATGCTACCAGAGAGGAAATGCTACACCAAATTAAATGTTTATCTTTTGCAATACAAGAACTTGCTCTATATTTAGATACCCATCCAGATGATGAAAAAGCTTTGTGTTTGCACAATAAATATTGTAGAGAATATAGAGAATTGACAGATAAATATCAAAAAGTTTATGGACCTTTAACCATTCATTTCCCTTGCAATAAATGGAGATGGTTGGAAGAACCATGGCCTTGGGAAGGAGGAATTGACTAATGTGGACTTATAATAAAATATTACAATATCCAATTAATATTAAATGTAAAGACCCTCGTTTGGCTAAATTTATTATTTCTCAATATGGTGGACCAGATGGAGAACTTGCCGCTTCTCTTCGTTATTTGTCACAACGTTTTGGTATGCCTGATGAGAATGCTAAGGCTATTTTGAATGATATTGGTACAGAAGAATGGGTACCAGGATAATGTCAATAGCTAAAGACTGTAAATACATCTTTGGCTATTGACCGCAAAATATTAGTTTTTATTTAACTTCATCATTAGACTTGCATAATATATAATAGCAATGGAAACTAAAATTAATAACATTTTAAAATAAATTATATTATTAAGAAAACTAATGGCAAAAAGTATTGTATAACCCATAATTCTAGAAAGATTAAGTGAAATTTCAGCTATTACTTGATGTTCTGCTAAATAATCTTTCATAATCATTTTATCTGCATTAATAATACTATATCGTTTTTCTTCTGCATTATTAATTAATAAAATTAAAAATACGCTATTTATCAAATTATATAGAATAACTGTTGTTTTGTTTATATTAAATAATATTAGTATAACTCCTATTACAGACATAATTGCACTTATCGTTAAAATCGTATTATTATTTTTTAGTTTTCTTTGAAATATATATACAGAGACTATCGAGCAAAAAGAAAATATGGTTGTTAAAATGCCTAAACTTATATTAGTCTTAAAAGTAAACACAATCATGATTATTACTAATGTATCTAAAAGATAGTTAACAATTCCTTCGTAAAACATTATTTTATAAAAATCTTTTATTTTTTCATTTTTAGTTTCTTTTAAATATGTAATAAAAGCATTCAAGCTATATTTCTTTTCTTTTGTTAAATCTTTTTCTTTTATTAGCAATGAAAAAGAAAATTGTATCATCGATAAAATCACTACAACTACTGCTACCTTTGAAAAAGATGTTAATTCTATAGATGCTCCAAATATAAATGGAAAAATAATTTCTAGTAGTGTTGATATCATAGATTTTGTAGTAACAAATTTATTAGAAACATCATTTGCGTATTCATTTACTAATAAATGTCCTGCTGACCATAGAAATCCTTGTACTATTCCATAAAAAATTCCCAGATAAATATAATAATTAATGATATTGTCTTTTAATAGTGAAATTGTTAAAACATATACACAATATAAAAATATACCACATCGAAAAATAGGTACTTGCATTTTATTTTTTATAATTCTTCCTAAAAACAAAAAAGTAATCGCAATAAAGATGAAAGACATTATATAAAATACAGAAATTATTTTATAATCATAATTTGTTAGTGTATAAAAATAAGCTACCATAAATGTATTGATAAACATATATAATATGTTATTGATTAATAAAGAGCCCATTAGACCTATTATACTTCGTTTTTTTTCCATTTTTTACTTCCTTTTATATTTTATTTCCTTGTAAATTTATATCATATATTGTTTAAAATTGCTACATTTTTAATGCAAATTATTGAATTTAGGTATCTTTGGATATATATGTAATTCAAAATTAGTTGGGTCAGAATCTTTTTTTATAGCTTTCTGGGTTTTTAAATAAGTAACTTTGCTAATGATACTTTTTAATAAAATATTTTTATCTTCAGCGGTTTCTAAACTATAATATAAATCCATAATATTTTCCATCTTTGGTACTATCATTTCTTTTTGATTTTGTATTTCTGCGTTTTTTTGTAATAGAGACTTATATTCTTCTAATTTATTTTCTAGACTTTGAATATTGTCTTTTACGGTTTTGGAACGATTTATAAATTCGTCATTGTTATATATTCCATTTTCCAAAAATTCATAGATTTTATTGAGTTTAGCATTTTCTTTCTCCCTTTCTTTTTCCGTTCTAATAATAGATTTTTCTATTATTTTATTATGATCAGATTTTTGCTTGTCTTTGCTGGAATTATCTACTTGATAATTTTCAAGCCATATTTTTAATGCTTCGATAATCTTATTTTCTACCATATAAAGTTTCGAACTTACATTATGGCACTTTGGATTGGAACATATGAGAGTCTCTGGTTTATTTGCTTTGGTATAAGGTCTTCTTTGCATTGGTTTACCACATTTTTCGCAAAATACTAGACCAACTAATGGATTTTGAACTTGATGGCTTTGTTTTATTTTTGGACAATTTTGTTTTCTTTTTTCTTGTACCAATTCCCAAGTTTTATTATCAATAATTGGTTCATGTAATCCATCATAAATCAAATAATCTGGATTACGCGGTCTACTCATGAGAAGTCGTCCACTTTTGGTTTTCTTTTTTTGCATTCTTCTATTCCATGTTATTTTTCCACTCTAGGTAGGATTAGAAAGAATATCTTTCACAGAATAAATCGTCCATTCCTTGGCAATTCTGGGTTTTAAATTTAAATTATTTAATTGCTTTACAACGGAATTGATGGTAGCATTTTCAAAAGCATATAATCTAAAGATTTCTTTAACAATAGGGGCTTCCTC
>CALXRJ010000131.1 GCA_944390615.1 uncultured Clostridia bacterium
TGTCATAATGGAAGTTATATTGATACATTCTGTTCCTACAACAATATCTGATTGATGTATATTTTTTCCAAATCCTCCACCGCATCCTTGGTTTATGATATAATCTGGTTGATATTTTTCGATTGCAAGTGTTATAGCTGCTGCTGTGTTAATTAAGCCTACTTTTGCATCACATAAAATAATATCCTTTTGAGCTATTTTTCCTAAATAAAAGGTACAAAGATTGGTCTTTTCTGTTTTAAGTTGTTCTAGTCTTTTTATTAAAAAGTTTAATTCTACATCAGCCATTGCTGCTATGATTAATATTTTACTCATTCGATTTTTCCTCCTGATATTGAATTCGATGGATAATCTCTTCACTCTTTTTATAAATATCTTGTGGATTAACATCAATTAACAACTTCTTGTTTTCCATCAATATTTCGCCATTTACAATTGTTGTTTCAACATTTACAGTTTTCACATTATAGACGATTTCTGCTAAAATATTGTTATGAGGGTTGGTCATCGGTGTATGGTTTAAATTTAAAATAATTAAATCGGCAAGCTTTCCTTCTTCAATGGAACCAATTTGATTTTCTAGTCCTAATGCTTTTGCTCCATTAATGGTTGCCATTTTTAAAACTTCATAGGCAGGAAGTTGCAAAGGATCTTCTAAAAATCCTTTTTGAAGAAGTGCTGCTATTTTCATCGTTTCAAACATATCTAAATTGCTTCCACTTCCTTGCCCATCAGTTCCTAGTGATACACATATATTTTCTTTTTGCATTTTAGAGATGGGAGCAATGCCACATCCAAGTTTTAGGTTACTAACAGGGCAATGTGCCATAAAAACATTTAATTTAGCTAGTCTTTCTATTTCTTTTTCTGTTAACTTTACACCATGTGCTAATAATAAATGAATTTTTTTAAAATAAGTTTCAATCACATCTACTGGGCTTTTTACTTGATATAATCGTTTAATATCTTCTACTTCTTGGGCATTTTCACAAAAGTGCATTTGAATTGGTAGTTTGTATTTTTTCGCTATTTCAATTCCTTTTTGCAAATATTCTCTGCTATTGGTGTATAAACTATGTATTCCTACATTGAAAGTGATTGTGTCATATTTTCCTTGATATTTTTCTATATTTTCTTCTAATTCTCTTAGTCTATTTTCTCCTTCTCCGTTTGCATCCATTAAAGTAGTTGTTACTTGTAATCTTATTTTTGCTTTTAAGGCACTTTTTATGATTGGTTCTTGCATAAAATAAAAATCATTAGCAGTTGTTGTTCCAGAAGTAATCATTTCTAAATAAGAAAGCATAGATGCAAAATAGATATCTTCCTCTGTTAATTTGCTTTCCATTGGCCATATTTTTTTTGTTAGCCAATCTTGTGTGATGAATCCATCTACGGTTTCGCGAAATAGACTCATGGGAATATGGCTATGTGTATTGATTAGTCCTGGCATAACAATTTTATCTGTTGCATCGATTACTTTTTCTGCTGTTTCTTTGCTATTTTTTTGTATTTTGGTTATTTTGTTGTTTTCTATTAAAATATCTGTATTTTTTTGGATTGGCTCTAAGTCTTTTTCATTCATAGAAATTAAAGTAGCATTTTTGATTAAGATTTTCATTTGCATTTCTCCTTGTCTTTTTTATTCAATAAAAAGCAACCTTTACTTTTACCACTGTCTTGAATAGATGGGTAATTTCATAAAGGTTGTTGCTTTTTTTATGCATTTTTTGCAATATTTACAATTTCTGTAAATGCTTTTTCATCATTGACAGCAATTTCTGCTAACATTTTTCTATTAATCGTAACATTTGCTTTTTTTAATCCTGCGATTAATTTGCTGTATGTTATTCCATTCATTCTTGCTGCTGCATTTATTCTTGCTATCCATAATTTTCTAAAATCACTTTTTCTATCTTTTCTTCCTACATAGCTATATGCTAAAGATTTTAAAACTGCTTGGTTAGCATTTCTAAAACGATAATGTTTTGCACCATAATATCCTTTAGCTTGTTTTAAAACTTTTTTATGTCTTCTTCTTGTTATTTTTGCTGTTTTTACTCTTGCCATTTTTTCATTCTCCTTTCTTTTTAGTTACCATATTGTAATAATTTTTTGATTGTATTTTCACATGTTTTGTCTGCATAAGCTCCTGGACGTCTACTATTTAATTTTTGTCTTTTTGTTTTATTAGCTAATAAATGTCTTCTTCCTGATGTGGTTCTTTTTACTTTTCCTGTAGCTGTTAAAGAATATCTTTTTTTAGCAGCTTTATTTGTTTTCATTTTAGGCATATCTAAAACTCCTTTCAATCTTTTTATTTCTATATTTTACGCTTTTTTGGATAGCATAATAAACATATTTCTTCCTTCTAATTTAGGTTGCTTATCAACATTTGCAATATCAGAAAGATCTTCGAAGAATCGATTTAATACATCTTCCCCTAATTTAGAATTGTTAACTTCTCTGCCTCTAAATTTTACTGTAATTTTTAATTTGTTTCCTTCTTCAATAAATTTTCTGGCATTTTTGGCTTTAAATCTGAAATCGTGTTCTTCAATATTAGGCGTAATTCTTATTTCTTTTACTTCTGCTACTTTTTGTTTTTTCTTTGCTTCTTTTTCTTTTTTAGCTTGTTCGAATTTGTATTTTCCATAGTTCATAATCTTACAAACTGGTGGATTTACATGTGGTGCAACAAGCACTAAATCTAATTTTTTTTCTTCTGCAAGTTCTTGTGCTTCTCTTAAAGATAATACACCTAGTTTTTCTCCATTATCTCCTATTAATTGAACTTCTTTTGCTCTTATTTGACCATTTATTGGTAACTCTTGTTTGATAAAAAACACCTCCTAAAATAATAAAAAATTGACTTTTCTTTGTTACAAGATAAGCCAATTTATCCACGCCAAATAATCTATTATAATAATTATTTTGTTTTCTTACCTTTTCCTTGTTCGTTAAGGTGAGAAGTGGATACTTCTTCTTGCAACATGTATTATTATATAATGATTATTTCGTTTTGTCAAGCAATTTATCACAAAATTCAAAAATACTAACCTTATTTTCTCAATTCCATTCCCGACTTCTCCAAATCTTCCATTATTTTTTCCATAATAGAGTTAACTTCTTCATCATTTAAAGTCCTATTTTGATCTCCAAAAGTTAACGAATAAGCTAAACTTTTCTTACTCTTATCTAAAATATTTTTTCCTTCGTATAAATCAAATAATTTGATATCTAATAATAGTTTTCCGGCTTTTTTCTTTATTTTAGTTTCAATTTCTTTTGAAGTTAGCGTTTTATCTACTAAGATAGATAAATCTTTTCTAATAACTGGGAATTTTGAAATTTCTTTAAATTTCATTTTTCCAACTCTTTTTGCCAATAAACGATCTAAGTTTATTTCCATAACATATACTGCATCTTTTTCTATTGCTGGATGTATTCTTCCCACCATTCCTACTATATCATTATTAACAGAAATTTCAGCCGTTTGACCTGGGTGGAATTCCTTTGGCATTTGTTTTGGTAATACAAAACTATATCTGCCATTATATCCTAAAAAATCTAGTAATTCTTCTGCTACCCCTTTTATATCGTAAAAGTTTATTGGTTCATTGTAACCTATTTTATTGTAATAATTTCCTGTCATGAATACACATATTTTTTGGTCTTCCCCATAAACTTCACCTTTTTTCCAGAAGCCTTTTCCAATTTCAAATAAACATATATCTTTATTTTCACGTGCTTTGTTGTATTCATATATTTTATATAAAGATGGAATCATACTATATCTTAATGTATTTCTCTCTTCTGTAATTGGATCCAATAAGGTTAAAGGCTCAAATTCATCTGTTGTAAATTTTTTGACATCTTTATCATTAATTAAAATATAGGTCAATGTTTCATTTAAACCTAAATCACTCATTTTATGTCTTATTTTTCTCATGGTTTTATTGACAGTTCCCATCTTCATTGGAACAACTGGTAATTTTCCTGGAATATTATTAACACCATAAATTCTTCCTACTTCTTCAACTAAGTCTTCTTTTATGGATATATCTATTCTTCTTGTTGGAACTGTTACCATAACTGATTTTTCTTTTGGGTTTGTTTTAAATTTTAATTTTCGGAATGTATCTAAAATATCTTCTTTTGAGATACTTGCTCCTAGTACATCATTTATAAATTGATATTCAATTTCTATTTCTATTTCTTTTTCCTGGTTATTTGTTACATCATAAGTTAACCTTCCTGTAACAACCTTGCCGTCAGCATATTTTTCAAGTAGACTACAGGCTCTTTCTATTGCCATATAGGTTCTGGCTGGATCTAATCCTTTTTCAAAACGATTGCTTGCTTCACTTCTTAATATTTTGTTAGAAGTTTTTCTTATTTTTACAGAATCAAATATGGCTGCTTCTATGATGACATTTTTGCTAGTTTCTTCTACTTCCGTATTTAGTCCTCCCATAACACCTGCTAAACCAACTGCTTTTTTGCCATCTGTAATTACAATATCTTCTTTAGATAAAGTTCTTTCTTGATTATCCAGTGTTGTTAATTTTTCTCCTTCTTCTGCCATTCTAACAATTAGTTTATCTCCCAAGTGGTCAGCATCATAAAAATGGAGTGGTTGCCCTAATTCTAACATGACATAATTACTAATATCTACTACATTATTAATTGGTCTAATGCCTGATGCAATTAGTCTATTTTTGATAAAGTCTGGACTTTCTTTTATCACTACATCTTCCACTTTTCTTACTAATAGTAGTTTACAATTTTCTGTCTCTACGCCAATTTTGAATTTAGTATCTATTTTCTCTCCTACTTCCTTATGTGTTAAATCAGGCTGTCTTACTTCTTTATCATAGATAGCACCTAGTTCATAAGCCATTCCTAAAATACTTAGTAAATCACCTCGATTGGCTGTTAATTCAAAATCAATTACCTGATCATCTAATCCTAAATATGGAATAGGATCTCCTCCAATTGGCGCTTCTGCTGGAAGTTCACAAATTCCGTTTTTGTCCGCTTCTGACAGAAATTTCTTTTCTATTCCTATTTCATATAAGGCACATATCATTCCATTGGATTCTTGCCCTCTTATTTGTCCTTTTTTTATTTTGATGCCTCCTGGCAATTCTGCACCTACTTTGGCTAATATTACTTTTAGTCCTTTTCTGGCATTGGGTGCACCACATACAATATTTAAAACTTCACTTCCAATGTCTACCTTACATAAATGTAAATGGTCAGAATCTGGATGCATGGTGCATTCTACGATTTCTCCAATTACTAAATTAGTAGCATTAACTAATTTTTCAGCGGAATCATATTCATTTCCTACTCTTGTCATATCTTCAGCTAAAGTTACTACATCTAGGTTATCCTCTAAATCTACATAATCTTTTACAAAATTGGTACTTAATTTCATTTCTATTCTTCATCCTTTCTGTCAAATTGATTTAAAAATCTTACGTCATTGGCGTAAAGATATCTCATATCTGTTATGCCATAGCGAAACATAGCCAGACGATCAATTCCTGTTCCAAAAGCAAAACCACTATATTGGTCTGGGTCATAACCATTCATTTTTAATACATTTGGATGAACCATTCCTGAACCAAGTACTTCTATCCAACCTGTTTGTTTGCATAAATTACATCCTTTTCCCCCACATTTGAAGCAGGTTACATCTACTTCATAAGATGGCTCTGTAAATGGAAAGTAACTTGGTCGAAATCTTAAATCTAAATTGGCTCCTATTATTTTTCTAACAAATATTTCTAAGGTTCCTTTTAGGTCTGCAAGTGATATATTTCTTTCTCTTTTGTCTATGACTAATCCTTCAATTTGGTTAAATTGATGAGAATGTGTGGCATCATCTTCTCTACGATAGGTTTTTCCTGCTGTTATCATTCGAATTGGTCGTTTTTCTGTATTAGCAACCATCGTTCTTGCCTGAACAGATGAGGTTTGAGTTCTTAATAAGTATTCATCTGTAATATAAAAACTGTCCTGCATGTCTCTTGCTGGATGACCTTTTGGTATGTTTAACCTTTCAAAACAGAATTCATCTGTTTCTAGTTCTGGTCCTTCTACTACATCATATCCCATGGAAACAAATAAATCTTCAATATCTTCGATTACTCTGTTTAGTGGATGTATGCTTCCTCTTTTTAGTTTACTACTTGGTAGGGTAATGTCTATTTTTTCTGCTTCTATTTTTTTGTTTAGCTCTTCTTGTTTAAATTCTTCTTCTTTTTCCTGAATCAATTTTTCTAAAGTTTCTTTGGCTTCATTTACCAAATTCCCAATAATTGGTCTTTCTTCTGCTGCTAATTCTTTCATGCCTCTAAGTATTGCTGTTAACTCTCCTTTTTTTCCTAAGTATTTTATTCTGATGTCTTCTAGTGATTTTAAATCTACTAGATTTTTGATTTCTTCAATCGATTTTTGCTTGATTTGTTCAATCTTTTCTTTCATACAATAAATTCCTCCTTTTTGGCAATAGAGATTGTTCTCTTTTATAATTTTTCATAGAGCCTACTTTAAAAGTTAGCTCTCAATGGTTCTAAAAAAAATCCAATTCGCCTATGTTTTAGGACGAATTGGATTTTTCGTGGTACCACCTAATTTTATTAATTAGCTTTTCGCTTGATTAACCTTATTATTAACTTTTAACGGAGTTAACCGCTTCTTACTACTGAAACTTTTTTGTTTGTTCATCAGAAGTTCTAAAAAGTGAATTTTCGATATAGGTTTTGTAATGACTTCCAGCCTAGGTCATTTTCTCTTTTCCAAATTATTCCTATATTTACTTTGCTTTTTCATTGAATTTGTTTATTTTAGATTTCATGCATTTTATTTTATGTCTATTATATTAACATAAAATTCTTTTTTTTGCAAGATGTTTCTAAAAAATTTATGTATCTTATCTTACTGGATACTTTTTAGGCACGTGGATGTGCTTTTTTGTATATATCATTTATGCCACCATTTTGAAATTGCATATATACTTGTGTTGATGATATATCAGAATGTCCTAACATCATCTGAATGGATTTTAAATCTGCTCCATTTTGTAGTAAGTGTGTGGCAAATGAATGTCGAAGCGTATGTGGTGTAATATCTTTTGTGATATTGGCCTGCTCTTGGTAATATTTTATGATTTTCCAGAATCCTTGTCTAGTTAATCTTCTTCCATTTAGATTAACAAATAATGCTTTTTCTTTATCTACTTTTACTAATATATCTCGTGCTTCTTCTATATATTCTTTCAAAGCATCTAGACACATTTTTCCTAAAGGAATTAGCCTTTTTTTGTTTCCATTGTCACAAAATACGGTTCCTTCTTCTAAATTTACATTTTCGACATTTAAAGAGATTATTTCTGATACTCGCATTCCTGTTGCATAAGCAAATTCTAACATAGCTTTGTCTCTTACTCCCTTTAAATCAATATCTTTTGGTTGTTCTAATAATAGTTCTACTTCTTCTGCCGTTAATATACAAGGTGTTCTTTTTTCTATTTTTGGTGATTGTATATTTTCTGTTGGGTCTTCTACATTTTTCTTGTTTTTTACCTCATATTGATAAAATGCTCTTATGGATGCAATTGTTCTCGATATGGTAGATGGTTTTTTGTTTTGCTCTGTTAAGTAATTCAAATAGTCTTTTATATCTTTTTCTTTTACTTTATTATATTTTATTTCTTTTTCTGTTAAATATTTTTCAAATTGTTTTAAGTCTCTTTTGTAGGATTGAAGTGTATTATTAGAAACCCCTTTATCTAGTTCCAGAAATTTTAAAAATTGTTTTAATTGTTTTTCCATTGTTATTCCCCATCTCTTTTATATTTTATGCAATCTTTTATTTACATAAGGTTCTTATATGTTATATCAAACTAATCAAAAAAAGTAAATAGTTTTTTTAGATTTTTTTCACTTTTTTTAGATAAACACTTCCTACTCTCAGTATATTCATATTGCAGAGTAGCTTCCAACGGTTATTGCTCTAAAATTTATGGAATCACGAATGTGACCAAAGTAGCAGATAGAGCATCTTATACTTAAATGAAATGAGGAAGCCCGAAGAATGTAGGGAGAGGCTCGTTTCATTTGAGTTTAGATGCTCTTCTGCTACGACGGGAGCCGAGGAATGCAATAAATTTTAGAGCAATAACCGTTGGAAGCGGCTTATTCCAGCAAAAAAAATAATTATAGAGTTACGCTACTAAAAATTAATATATCTCATTCCTATTTGCAACAAATAAATAGATATTTCATTTTCAATAAAACTTGCTATAATCAAAACGCCTAGCATTATAAGAGAAATGATGGTATGTCTTATGATTTCTATTTTAATATTTTCCTTTCTTCTATTATTTATAATCTCTTTATATAAAGTTATGCTACTAACTCCCATCGTAAGAAGTGCTGGTATAAAAAATATATTCTGTAAAAGTAAGGTTAGTAAACAAAAAATAATTCCTTTTCCCATTCCTAGTGTTAAAGTAATAGCTGATACCGTATAACCAAGACAAAATCCTCGCAATAGGATGATTCCTAATACCACTGGCATTCCTATTATAGTTGTCCCTGCCAACCATACAATAATGGCTAATATTATGTTACTTTTCATAGAGTCTACCACTAAAGATGCTTTATCAATTTTTTCTAAAGATTTAAATTTCTCTATAAAGTCAGAAATATAGGTTGTTATAGTTGTTTCTTTTTCTACAGAACAATTATTAATAAACATGACACTAATAAATAAGCCAATTAAAAATATTAACATAACTAATATGTATTCTTTAAAATGATTTCTAGTATATTCGGTTATCGTATTACGGAAAGCTGAAACTTTTTTATTTTTTTTCATATAATCTCCTTTTATTGTTTTCTATCTAATGTTTATTCTTGGGATTTTATTTTATGACCAAAATAAAAAAGGGAATATTCTCCCTTTCTATTGTTTAATAATAAATTGATTTCTTCTTATCAGTATGAAAAAAGTAAACATGCCTCATTTTTATTAATTGGCAATTACTTTTCCATAAACACCGCCACCACCAGAGTGGACTTGTATGTTTCCCTTTATACTATTCATAATATTTTTAGCTACTTTTTCTCCTACAACAGCTTCTATATCATCTTGTGAAATTTTGTGTAAAATGTTCATTTCTGTTTCGAAATGATTTAATAGTTTTTCTACTGTTTTTCCCCCTACACCTGGTATAAAACTTAGAGGAACCTGATAGATGTATGGTGGTCTATTTTTAGGACTTTTGGTTTCTTTTTTGTCTTTTATCAGTTCAATTCGATCAAAAACACCAAAAGTTATGTTTTGCCCTCCACATTTTGGACAAACTGTTGCTGCTTCATCTATTTCTATTGAGGCATTACAGTCTTCACAAAAACTTCTATGGTATTTTCCTAGTTTTGGATCTAAACCATAATTGGCTATAACTTTTCTTCCCTCTTCATTTTTTAAAGCTTTTACTATTTCTTGGAATGATATATCTTCTACCTGCATTTTGTTATATTCTCTTGCTATTCTTGGAAGAGAGTGAGCATCTGAGTTGGTTACAAAGGTTTTATTTTCCAGTTCTGAAATTTGATCTGCTAAATATGTATCTGAACTAAGCCCTAACTCTACTGCAAATATTTTGTCGTATTTTTCTTTGAATATTTCTTGTAATCGATCTGCACAGTTTCCATAATAACTTTTGTGTGGTGTGAAAATGTGTGCTGGTATTAAAATTCCGTTATATTTTTCTACTATATCGATTAAATCATAGCCAGATAAATCAGATCGTTGCGTACTTAAGGTTATATTTTTTACATGTTTAGCAAGTTCTGTTGAAAATCCTTTTATATCTTTTAAATACGGAAAAAAACATACATTGTGAGCACTGCCTGCTTTTCCATTTCTGCCGACTTCTGTGGTTTCTACTTCACTTCCTAATAAAATACATACTTTATCTTTGTATATAATTCCTCCATCTTTTAATTCATAGGCATCTCCTGTTTGTAAGAATTTTTCTATATCTTCTATAACATAAGGTGATGCACAGTCTATAATACCTGCTACTTGTATTCCTTTTCTGTCTGAACATTCTTTGGCAATGTTTCCAAAATTTAAACTTCTTGCTCCTGTTATTTTGATTGGTTTTCCACTTTCTGATCTTCCAATATGAATATGTAAGTCTGCAAATATTTCGTACATGTATTTTTATTCCTCCACTTTGTATTTTGATTTATGGTTTAATACTTTTTTGGCTGTATCATCACTAAATAATGCTCTACTTGTTTTTTTGGTTGCTGCTGCTAATTCTTTCATTTTTTCCATATCTGTTTTTTCTGCTGTTTTTGGTTCTACTTGGTCTAACATTTCTTTTGCTTTACTTTTTTCATTTTTATTTAGTGCTTCATTGATTTTTTCTGCATATTGATTGGATAATGTGGCTATTAATGTTTTTACATTTGCTTCTTTATTGTGTAAGTGAACTAATTTTTTTATAATTGGAACATCTATGGTTTCTCTTATGGTTATATGTTCTAATTCTTTGATAAATTCTATAAATAATTCCATGTATCGATTGTCGGTATATTTTAGGTTTCTTTCTTTTAGTACAACTAAAGCTTCTTCGGTTGAAAAAGCATCTCTTTCTACTCTATTTAAAATTAATCCTGTAAATTGATCTACTACCTCTAATATATCACTTTCTTTTTCTCTTGGTGTGCTTCCACTATATCGATTTACTTCTTCACACATTTTGCAAAAACGTTTGCTGAAACCTAATGTAGATAGATATTCTGCTCCTTCTTTTGCAAATGTTTCTAGTTTTCCTATTTTTTGAGCATTTTCTATTTTTTTACAATTACATAAAAGCATAGCTGTTAACACTACATTTTCATCTACATTGATTTTCATGTATTCTATAAATAGTTTTGCAATTTCTGTTTTTAATACGATTGATTTATCAAAAAATATTCCTGTCTTTTTAGATAAATAGTATGTTATTAACATTTTTTGTGATAAACTTCTTTCTTCTAATATATAAGTTGCAAAATCATCCATTTTTTTCCTCCTACGTGTCTATTATACATTTTTATTATATTTCATATTTCTACAAATGGCAAGTAGTTTTCTAAATTTTTTTGCAAAAAAAGTCGATTAAATTGCTTTCATATTTTTTTGATATTTTCATTATTTATTAAAAAGATTTATACATAAAAATATGGGTATCATTCTATCAGATGCCCATATCTCTTAATTATTTTTAGTGGTCGTTATATTTCTCTACTGTTGTTTTTCTATTTTTTTTATTTCTTCCTCACTTAATCCTGTTATATCTGAAATTTGTTCTATTGACATTTGCATTTTTAGTAGTTTTTTGGCAACTTCTATATTAGTAAGTTTCTTGCCCTGTTCTAGTCCGTTCCTTTTTTCCCTGCTCTAGTCCGTTCCTTTTTTCCCTGCTCTAGTCCGCTCTTTTTTGCCCTGCTCTAGTCCGCTCTTTTTTGCCCTGCTCTAGTCCGCTCTTTTTTGCCTAATTCTAGTCCGCTCTTTTTTGCCTAATTCTAGTCCGCTCTTTTTTGCCCTGCTCTAGTCCGCTCTTTTTTGCCTAACTCTAG
>CALXRJ010000132.1 GCA_944390615.1 uncultured Clostridia bacterium
ATGAAGAAGATAGGGAAAGAATAGACAATGAAAGATTAAATTTAGATGAGGAAGAAGATTTCTTTAATAGGGTAAATAAAAAAGATTTTGAGAGACCAGAAGAAGAAAAAGTTACTGTGGCTCCAGAGGTAAGTTCAAATTTAGAAGATACCCAAGAAGAAGGTAGTCAGCCTAATATACATATAGAAACAGAAGAAGAAAAAGAGCCTGAAACAGAGGAAAGAGAAGAATTTTTTAGAGCATCTAACCCAAAAAGAAAAGGAAAACATTTCTAATAGTGAATAAAGAAAACAAGCTATAGCAATTTTATGGTTACTAAAGGTAAGATTAGTAACTAGATAAATATAGCTTGTTTTTATAGTTTGTTGTTTTCACATTTTTTTCTTTAAATCTATTGATAAATTTAAAAAAGTGTAATATAATCGTAAAGAAAATGTAATAATAATGTAATAAAAGAGCAAAGGAGAAGGATGCATAATGTTTAAATTTGGTTGGGGACAAGATATTGGTATAGATTTAGGGACTGCAACAGTAATAGCCTATGTAAAAGGAAAGGGTATTGTTCTTCGTGAGCCTTCAGTAGTTGCAGTAGACAACAATACAGGAAATGTGGTGGCAGTAGGAGAAGAAGCCAGAAGAATGTTAGGCAGAACACCAGGTAATATAGTAGCTACAAGACCATTAAGAGAAGGTGTTATATCAGACTATACAGTAACAGAAAAGATGTTAAAATATTTCATTAACAAAGTAGGCGGAAAAAACTTATTTGCACCAAGAATTATGATTTGTATTCCATCAAGAGTGACAGAAGTAGAAAAAAAGGCAGTGATTGATGCAGCAACCAATGCAGGAGCAAGAAAGGTATATTTAATTGAAGAACCAATTGCAGCAGCAATTGGAGCAGGAATTGATATATCCAAGCCATGTGGCAATATGGTAGTTGATATTGGTGGCGGAACAACCGATATTGCTGTCATTTCATTAGGAGGGTCTGTTGTCAGTACATCCATAAAAGTAGCAGGAGATAAATTTGACGAATATGTAGGAAAATATATCAAGAAAAAATACAATTTAGCCATTGGAGAAAGAACAGCAGAAGAGCTAAAAGTAAATGTAGGATGTGTCTACCCAAAAATCCAAGATGTAGAAATGGATGTAAGAGGAAGAGATTTAACAACAGGATTACCAACAACAGTTACCATTCATTCTAGTGAAATGTTAGAAGCCTTGCAAGAACCAGCTATGATGATAGTAGATGCAGTTCACTCTGTATTAGAAAGAACACCACCAGAACTAGCGGCAGATATTAGTGACAAAGGAATTTATATGACAGGTGGAGGTTGTTTAATTGATGGATTGGACAAACTATTACAGGAAAAAACTGGCATCAATGTTATGATAGCACAAGATACCGTATCCTGTGTAGCACTAGGAACAGGAAAAGCATTAGACAATTTAGATTCCCTAGATGAAAAAAGTTCATAAAAGCATAAAAATTAAAAAAAAAGCAATAATAAAATTTGAAGGTGAGAGAAATGAGAAAAACCAGAAGAATTTTTATTATTGCTTTTTTATTATGTCTGTTTATTTATTGCTGTAAAATAGACAGTATTCCCAATAGCATGATTTTATATAATGGAGAATCTTTAGATTTAGGAGATTTTTTCGGTATATCCTTAAAAATAGGGGAAGAAGACTGCAATACCATTCTAACTTCATCCAACCTAGAAGAAGAAGGCAGTTCCACAACAGCCCAAGTAAAATTATTTGATACTTTTACCGTAAAAGAAGTAGAACTTAGTATTATAGATGAAACAACCGTAATACCAATTGGACAAGTATCAGGTTTAAAATTATATACAAATGGTGCACTAGTGGTAGGGGTAAGTGAAATAAAGGGAGAAGATAACCAAAAACATAAACCATATGAGAATTCTGGAATTGAAGAAGGAGACAGAATTATAAAAATTAATGATGAAGATGTAAAAGATGCCAACCACTTAATTGAACTGATTAATCAATCCAATGGAGAAACCATAGAAGTCCAATATGTAAAAAATAACGAGATCTGCCAATCTAATTTAACCCCCATAAAAGCATCAGATGGAACTTACAAATTAGGCTTATGGATAAGAGATAGTGCAGCAGGGATAGGAACCCTTACCTTCTATGAACCAGCAACAGGAAATTTTGCAGCACTAGGACATGGCATAACAGATGTCGATACAGGAGATTTAGTAGAAATATCAAATGGGGAATTTTTAACAACAAAAATATTATCTATTATAAAAGGACTAAAAGGAAGTCCACGGAAAAATTCAAGGAACCATTGAAGATGGTGTCATAATCGGAAGCATTTATAAAAACAGCAATTTAGGGATTTATGGAACAGTGAATAATTTATCTGCTATTCAATTAGATTTAACCAAAGAAATGAAAGTTGCCAGAAGAGATGAAATAACACTAGGAAAAGCAAGTATTTATTGTAGCTTAAACGGAACGACAGCAAAAGAGTATGAAATTGAAATAGAAAAAATATTTATCAATAATGATACAGATAATAAATCCATGTTACTTAAAGTAACAGATCAGGAATTATTAAATCAAACAGGTGGCATTATTCAAGGAATGAGT
>CALXRJ010000133.1 GCA_944390615.1 uncultured Clostridia bacterium
TATTCTATGCTTGCTTATAACACAGTGGAATCGATTATAAAAGTATCAGATTATAATAAAATAGCTTCTCTTTATGGATTAGAAACCTATGAGATTAATCAAAAAGATGAATATATTATACTTTGTGATTTTGACTCCATGAAAGACATTCGAGATGATGCCTTAAAAGCAAATGCAACCATTGAAATAAATGAAACTACTCTTCATCCAAAATATAATGAATGTAAAAGTGGCTATATTTATATGTCTACAAGTCATTCCAACACGGGAATTATCTTAGTTTCAGATGATTTTGAATTAAAAGAAGAATGGAAAGAACAATACCTTTTAGCTGCTAATTTCAATGCAGAAACAGAAGAAGAAAAAGAAGAAAACAATAAAACTTTTACAGAATATAATAGCAAGTTATATGAAAATCTAAAAGAAAAAGGAATCCAATTAGATGGTATGACAAAAATTGTTGTTATCGAATCAAGCAAAGGACTAACATCGATTATTATTTTTATCGCAATCTATCTAGGAATTATATTCCTAATTGCAAGTGCAGCCATTTTAGCCTTAAAACAGTTAACAGAAAGTTCAGATAACAAGCAAAGATATATGATTTTAAGAAAAATTGGCTGTGATGAAAAGATGATTAACCAAGCTTTATTTAGACAAATTTTGATTTTCTTTTTATTACCATTACTATTGGCTATTATCCATTCAATCTTCGGTATACAATTTGTATTATCGGCTATGGTGGTAGTTGCTAAAACAGAAGAATTATTACCATCAATCATTGTTACAGCCATTATAATTGGTGTAGTTTATGGATTATATTTTTTAGCTACTTATTTAGGAAGTAAAAACATTATAAAAGAGGAAGAATAAAGAAATGAGGTGGTAAAGTTGAAAATTTTTATCAGAGTTGTATTTATCTTCATACTGATGGTACTTAGCATATTATTACTATTTGTAGGCAATGGATATAATATGTATCAAGAGGCAATAAATCAAGTGTCTCTTGAGGAAAAAGTAGCAGAAATAAAAGCAAAAGAAAATTATACGGAATTTTCAGAGTTACCACAAATGTATATCAATGCAGTAATAAGTGTAGAAGATAAAAGATTTTTTAAACATCCTGGCATTGATTTAATCGCAATTGGTAGAGCAGCTATCCATGATATAAAAGCCATGGATTATGTAGAAGGTGGAAGCACCATAACACAGCAGTTAGCCAAAAATATGTATTTTACCCAAGAGAAAAAAATGGAAAGAAAAATTGCTGAGGTATTTATGGCTTGGCAAATAGAAAATAATTATTCCAAAGAAGAAATATTTGAGTTTTATGTCAATACCATTTATTTTGGAGATGGTTATTATACCGTAAAAGATGCTGCTAAACGGATATTTTGGTAAAGAACTTTCTGAAATGACAGATGGAGAATGTATTTTATTAGCAGGCATTCCTAATGCTCCATCTGTATATGCACCAACCAAAAATCCTGATTTAGCAAAACAAAGACAAAAACAGGTAATCGAGAAAATGATTGAAAACGGGTATTTGACACAAGAGGAAGCAGAGCAGATATTAAAATAAAAAGTAGCTATTGTTACACATCCCCCTAAGATAAGGTGTAACAATAGCTACTTTTCTTTTGTTGTATAGATTCAATAATTTTCAGTGTGATAATGGAATTGTCAAATAAAAAAGGCTGTGTTATAATCATAAGAAAAATATTCAAAACACCAACTTTTTCAATTCAAAATCGTGTAATAAAAGGAAACCAGAAAAGAGGTGCTAGATTGAATGAAATAAAATTAATTATCAAATGTCAAAAAGGAGAAAAACAAGCTTTTAATGATTTAATCACATGGTATTATCCGTATGTATCAAAATTCTTAATAAAATTAACAGCCAATGAAGAAATAGCACAAGACTTAGTACAAGAAACCTTTTTAAAATTGATTGTTCATATCGATAAATTTGATACAAAAGGAACGGCAGCATTTAGTACCTATTTAATGCAAATTGCCAAAAATTGTTATTTAGATTATTGGAAGAAAAAGAAAAAGATATCCTTGGAATTAGATATGGAAGCAATAGCAGACACAACTTCATTCGAAGAAAAAATAGAAGAAAAAAATGAATTAGATGAAGTACTAAAAGAAATAAACAAATTACCATTTGAACAAGCAGAGGCAATAAAGCTAAAATATTTAGAAGAATATTCTTTAAAAGAAATTGCAGAAAAAATGAAAACAAAACCAATTACCATAAAAAGCAGATTACATGAAGGAAGAAAAAAACTAGAAAAAAGGATGAGAAAAGGAGGTAGTCAAAATGGATAAAAATTTACAAAATTTGTTATTTGACTTAGAGCCTACCATCGATAAAAAATGTTTCGAATTGAAACAAAAAAGAAAAGAAAAGAGAATGCAAAAAATATTTATAGTGGCTATTATTTTAATCTTATTTATCCCAAGTACCTTAATACTATTTGGTATTCATCTATGGGGAATTATGATAGGAATCATAGCTGTTCTATCGATTGCCATGATTGCTATGTTACCAATTGCATTAAAAGAAGAGGGCGGAGGTGTATGTTATGAATAAATGGATAGAAAAAATACCATTTAAAAAAATTGTTATTTTCTATATAATCCTTGTAATATTGGTTGGCATTATTTTAATGGTATGGATAGGAAGAAAATTTCAAAGTAAAATAAATTTTGTGTATGATTATCATACTATACAAGAAAATAGCTACAATTGGGAAGAAATAAAAGATAACTTGCAAGCTATGTCAGACAAGTCAGAAGATGTGGTAGATATTTTAGTTTTAGATAATGAAAATAAAATAACTTATACCAGTAAAAAGTCAGAATTTGCAGACCAAGAAAAATTTAGTTTAACGAAAGCCGAAAATATGCCAAATGGATATTTTACCAGTTCGACAAATGACAATATTATATTTCGACTAACAAGTGATAAAGAATTAATGATAACAACCGTATTATCCAATTTTGATACAGAGATACAAAAAGAAAGTGAAGATGAAGTTTTTTACCAAGAAAATTATCAGGAGAAAAAAATTTTTCTATTAAGTTACCTTGGCAATAAAAATACGGGAGAAAAGATATATTTTATAACAGAAATGCATCAGATACCAAATGGAAGAACCTATATAAAATATACTTTAGCAATTATCATGTTTCTTTTTATGATATATTGGGTGTTACTTGCTTTATATATTTATCAAAATGCCTTAAAATCAAAATTAAATCCATATTTATGGGGAGGTATTACATTAATTACCAATATTGCAGGAGTAGTTATTTATTTGATTTATAAACAAAATCAGAAAACGTGTTTTCAATGTGGAGCCTTACAAAGTAAGAATCATATCTATTGTGTGCATTGTGGTACCAAGCTAAATGAAACATGTAATCAATGTGGTTCCGTAATCAATGAACAGGATCATTATTGTGCTAGATGTGGAAAAAAACAAAGATAGATTTGTAGATTTGGGGACGCAGTCAAAAAAATATAGTTTGCCGGTCTGCTGGCTAAGTGGTAGGGGCAGACATCTTTTTCTTTAATTTATCATTGGCTCATTTCATAAGTTAAGAACTTGTATGCAAATTATTTGGCACCCTTTCTGTGCTAATTCTCCTTGGGAGAATTACACGAACATTTTCCAAATAATTCGCATACAATTTCTAAACTTATTTCATTCACACAATGATAAATTAAAGAAAAAGATGTCTGCCCCTACCACTTAGCCAGCAGACCGGCAAACTATATTTTTTTGACTGCGTCCCCAAATCTATAAAAAACCAACTTTTTTATTTTTGAATCGTGTAATAGATGTCAAAATTTGAAAGGAGGAAATTGGAGTGAACCAAATAAATGGATTACAAGAAAAAGAAGTAGAAGAACAAATCAAAAAAGGAAACATCAATCAACTGCCCAAAGATAATTTGAAATCAAATTGGAAAATTATTTCAGATAATGTTTTTACTCTGTTTAATTTATATAATTTAATCATTGCAATAGCACTTATTTGTGTTAGAGCTTATACGAATGTATTCTTTTTCTTAATTATTACAATCAATGTATTAATTGGAATTATACAAGAGATACATGGAAAAAATTTAGTGAAAAAATTGTCTATTTTAAATACAGCAAAAGTAGTGGTTATGCGAAATGGTGTTGAAAAAAAGATAAAAGTGGAAGAAATTGTATTAGGTGATACAATTATTTTGTCACAAGGAGACCAAATTCCATCTGATGCTTATATCATAAGTGGGGAAATCGAAGTAAATGAGGCCTTACTTACTGGAGAATCGGATTTAATCTTAAAAAGAGAGAAGGACAAATTACTTTCTGGAAGTTATGTGGTTAGTGGCAAATGTTATGCTAAAATAGAAAAAGTGGGTGAAAATAATTTTGCCAATCAAATCATCAGTTCTGCTAAAAAACAAAAAGCGAATCAGTCTGAACTAATTCAGTCTATGAAAAAAGTGACCAGATTTACAAGTTTTGTTATTATACCATTTGGCATTATATTATTTATACAAGCTTATATAACAAGACAAGTGGACTTAACACAAGCGGTTATTGCAACAGCAGCTGCTTTACTTGGCATGTTACCAAAAGGATTGGTATTATTAATTACTATTTCATTAGAATCAGGAGTTATTAAATTAGCCAAAAAGCAAGTGCTTGTACAAGAATTATATAGTATAGAATCTTTAGCCCATATTGATACCATTTGTTTAGATAAAACAGGAACCATTACAACGGGAAAAATGAAAGTTTCGGAAATAAAATTATATCAGGAGAAGATTTTACCAAGACCTTTTTCTGAAATGATGGTTGCTTTTGTAAATGGAATGGAAGATAATAATGCAACCTTTAAAGCCATGAAGGAATATTTCAAAGGAGATACGGGGTATCAAACAATTACCAAAATACCATTTTCATCAGAAAGAAAATGGAGTTCTATATCTTTTGAGAATATTGGTTCTATTGTGATGGGAGCACCGGAAAGATTATTTGAAAAATCAAAAGAAAATATGCCAGAAAGAATCCTAGAATTACAAAAAAGTGGAAAAAGAGTTATTGCCATAGCTTATACCAAGCAAGTAATTGCAACACAAGAATTACCAGAATTAGAGGTGGTAGCATCTGTTATATTAGAAGACCCTTTAAGAAAAAATGCAAAAGAAATGTTGGGATATTTTAAAACACAAGGAGTAGATGTAAAAATCATTTCAGGAGATAATCCACTTACCGTATCCAATATCGCAAAAACAGCAGGTCTTGAGGATTATCAATCTTATATTGATTTATCTACCATAAAAAATGAAAAAGAAATATTTGACTTAGTGGAGAAGTATAGTATTTTTGCGAGAGTTTTACCACACCAAAAAAGTATGATTGTAAAAGCTTTGCAAGAGAAAAATCATAAAGTAGCTATGACAGGAGATGGAGTAAATGATGTAATTGCATTAAGAGAAGCAGATTGTAGTATTACACTTCCTGATGCGACAGAAAGTAGTAAACAAGTTTCTCAGATTGTGCTGTTGAATTCGGATTTTAGTGTACTAAAAGATGTATTAATGGAAGGAAGAAGAGTGGTTAATAATATTACTAATGTGGCAAGAATCTTTTTTATCAAAACAATTTATTCCATCCTTTTATCGGTATTTTGCATGATAACCAATAGGGAGTTCCCTTTTATACCGATACAAATAACATTGATTGATTTGGCAATTGAAGCATATACATCTTTCTTTTTATCTTTTGAAAAAAACGAAAAACCAATCAAAGGAAATTTTCTGAAAACAGCTTTAACCAATGTTCTCCCATTTGCCATTGTGATTATGCTAAATATCTTGCTTTTAACAGGGATAGGAAATGGAATGGGAATCGAGGAAAATACCTTAGCTACTATGATGTATTTATTAATAGGATTTGTTAGTATTTTAGCAGTTCAAGAAGCCTGTATGCCATTTAATAAAGTTCATGTATTTTTATTTACGACTACAGCAGTAGGATTTTATGTGGCAGCATTTCTATTTAAAACTTTATTAAAATTATCGCCTTTAACAGGGGAGCAGATAGGTATTGTTATCGTTTTAGCCATTGGTAGTTATCTACTCATTTATTTGAAAAGAAAAATTTATAAAAAATGGAATAAAAATTAGGACATGGGAGGATTTTCCTTCTATGTCCTTTCTTCCTCTTTGGTATTGATTAAATAACTTTCATAAGGCCTTTTTCCTGTAAGAACCTCATCATAAAAATTTTGTTTCCAATCAATAAAATCAATACTTTCTTTTAATTCATTTATTTTTTGAGTTAATAATTCTCTTTGAATTGCTAACATTTCTTTTCGCTCTGGAATAGAAGAAGAACCTTGCAAACAAAGGCCAAGGTATTTTTTCATATCTTGAATACTCATTCCACATTTTTTCAAACAAGTTAAACTACTAATCCAGTTTACATTATTATCATCAAAAATTCTATAATTATTTTTATCTCTTTTTACATTAGGAATTAAACCTTCATTACAATAATATTTTAAAGTTTCATAAGTCATATCTAGTTTTTGACATACTTGTTTCATCGTATACATAAAAATCCCTCCTCAAAATTAATTTACTTTTAAAAGCAATTCATGAAAAAGAAATAAACTTAAAGAACAAAAACGAATCATTACAAAAAATGATGATAAACATGGCTCATGATTTAAGAACGCCACTTACTTCTGCCATTGGCTATATAGATATGATTCAAAAGGAAGAGCTTTCCATGGCTGAAAAAGAAAAATATATGGGAATTATTGAAGAAAGATTAAACAAATTATCTGATTTAATAACTAATTTTTTTGATTTTTCTAAAGCGATTTCAGAAGAAGAAATTGAAAAGCAAAAGGAAAATCTTATGGAAATATTAGAAAATAGTCTAGCAAATTTTTATGATGATTTTACCAAACAGAATAGAAAAATTGATTTAAATAGCAAAGTTTCTAAAATAGAGATTGTTACCAATCGCGCCTTATTAGTAAGGATTTTTGATAATTTAATTGTAAATAGTTATAAACATAGCAAAAGTGATTTAAAAATTAATGTACAAATTGTAGGAAATAAAGTAGTTTTAGAGTTTATCAATGAATTGGAAGATTTATCATTAGATGTTCAAAAAATGTTTGAAGAGTTTTACACAACCGATGATTCTAGAAACAATGGAAATACAGGACTTGGTTTAGCCATTGTAAAGGAATTTGTACGATTACTAGGTGGTAGTGTACAGGCTCAAAAGGTTGACCATTTTCTTAAAATTATTCTAAAATTATAGCATATTTTTTTATTCTATGATATACTTTAAGAAAATATTTTAGGGGAGGTTTTTTATGAAGAAAAAAGTATTAATTGCTATTCTTATTGTAATAGTGCTAGCCATTGTAGCAATTGGAGTTTCCGTATTTTTAGATTTAAAGCAGGAGGAAAAATTAAAGACAGAATTAACAGAGATAAATGAATTATCCAATTCAGAAACAACCGATAGAGCTACCATAGAAGAGAGACTAGAAAGAACAGTCACAAAAGGAAACTATGCTATCGTAGAACAAGCTTTTAAACAATATTTAAAAGACGATTTTGATAATATGTTGCAAATCGCCGAAATCTTAAATGATGAAAGAATTACTACTATATTAACAGTTGATAATTACATATATGATGGAAAAGATTTCACACAAACCAAAAATTATCTAACAACCACAAAAGAAACATTAGAAACCTGCAAAGCAAATTATACAGAATTTTTTACCGAAGAAAAAGCAATGTCTTATATTAATGATAAAGGATTAGATAGCTATTATACCGATTTTTATAAGCAAGAACTAGTAGGAGATATAGAAAATCAAAAAATCGATACAACTGTAGAAGATTCTATTGATGAAATAATTGAAATATTAGACATTTCAGAAGAAGTGATTAATCTATTATCCGAAAATCCAGATAGTTGGCAAATAGAAGGGGATACTATTGTTTTCAATCGTGAAGATTTATCCAATGAATATGATGAGTTAATAAGTAAATTATCATAATTTTTTTACAATTTTATGTTAAAATTATTTATTTATGATACAATAATTTCATAAAAAATAAGGAGGAATCAAGATGAGAAAAAAGATTAAAACCACAGAAGCAATTTTTCCTATGCCAGTATTAATGATTGCCACTTATAATGAAGATGGCACAATTGATGTAATGAACGCAGCATGGGGAACTATGCTAGAAAGAGACCATGTTATTTTAAACTTAACAGAAAGCCATAAAACCGTAAAAAATATTAAGGCAAGAAAAGCATTTACTGTCAGTATTGCTGATAGCAAACATGTAGTAGAAGCAGATTACTTTGGTGTTGTATCCGGAAATAATACACCAAATAAATTTGAAAACACCAACCTTACAGCGGAAAAATCAGAGTTAGTAGATGCTCCAATTATCCGTGAATTTCCAATTTGTATGGAATGTGAATTTATAGAATATCAGGATGGAGAATATGGCTGTGGCGTAGTTGGAAAAGTAGTTAATGTAACAGCAGATGAGAGCGTGATGAAGGGAGATAATGTAGATATTTCTTTAGTAGATGCTATTGCATTTGACCCTTATACACATGGCTATTATAAAATAGGCGAGAGAGTTGGAAATGCTTTCAAAGATGGGTTAGAATTGAAAAAATAGTTAGAAAAATGTCAGCATATTTTGTGTGTTGGCATTTTTTATTTTATTTAAAAATTTTTTTAATAATTTTAGTCCAATTGGTTGACAAAAGGATAAAAATATCATAAAATACAAACATAAGTTCTGGAGCTAATAAACGTTTAAGCAGGCAAAAATATAGGAGTAAGAACTAAATTTTTTGAAAAGGATGTGTGCTTATGGACGAAAAAAAGAATGAAATTATTTTATTTGAAAACCAAGGAGTAAAATTAGAAGTAAACTTAAGAGATGAAACGGTATGGCTTACACAAGCTCAAATGGAAGAACTATTCAATGTAAAGCATGCAACAATAAGTGAACACATTAACAATATTTTCAAGGAAGGAGAACTAGATGAAAAAACTTCTGTCGGAAATTCCGACAAAAGTACAGGTGGAAGAAAATCTAAAATATACAATTTAGATGTAATCATTTCTGTTGGCTATAGAGTAAAATCTCAAAATGGTGTAATTTTCAGAAAATGGGCAACCAAAATTCTAAAAGACTATATGTTAAAAGGTTATGCCGTAAATCAAAAAAGATTAGATTATTTAGAAAAAACCATAAAATTAATAGACATCGCTAATCGTATGGACGAAAGATTAGAAGGAAATGACGCAAAAGAAATCCTAAAAGTAATTGGAGAATATTCAAAAGCACTAGACTTATTAGATGACTATGACCATAGAACCCTGAAAAAAGTAGAAGGAAATATAGACGAAAGAAAAATAGAATATAGCGAATGTATTGCAATTATCAATCAATTAAGATTTAATGAGGAAAGTGCCTTATTTGCAGTAGAAAGAGACAAAGGATTAGAATCCATTATTGGAAATATCTATCAAAGTTTTGGAGGACAAGATATCTACAAAAGTATTGAAGAAAAAGCTGCGAATTTCTTATATTTAATCGTAAAAAATCATGTTTTTGCCGATGGTAATAAAAGAATTGCAGCAACCTTATTTATCTACTTTTTAAATTTTTATGGCATTTTATATAAAGGTGGCAAACAAACAATTGATAACAATACTTTAGCAGCACTAACTTTACTAATCGCAGAATCCAATCCAAAAGAAAAAGAAGTCATTATAGATTTGGTAATGAATTTTTTAAATACTGACTAAGAAAAATATAAATGAGAGTAATGATATTGCGAATTACTCTCATTTATGTTAATATAAACCTAATACCAAACACAAAGGAGTTATGACATGGCTGCTAAAATATTAATTGTAGAAGATGATACCAGTATCCATTCCATCTTAGAGGAAATATTAAAACAAGAAAATTATATCATATATAATGCCTATTCCGGAACAGAAGCACTAATGCTATTAGAAAAAGTACAAGTAGATTTAATTTTACTGGATTTAATGTTATCTGGCATTAATGGAGAAGAAATCATAAAAAAAATAAAACATATTCCCATTATTGTACTAAGTGCTAAAATTTCCCCAAGTGATAGAGTAGAATGTTTAATAAACGGAGCAAATGATTATATAGCAAAACCATTTAACAAAGAAGAACTACTAGCAAGAATAAAAGTACAATTAAGAATAAATCAAGGAAAAACTGAGGTTAAAGAATTAAAATATAAAGATCTATTTTTAAAAGAAGATAACCATACCTTATTTGTAAAAGAAAATCCAATCCATTTAACAAAAACAGAATATGCCATATTAAAACAACTATTATTAAATCCTAAAAAAGTGGTAACCAAAACCAAATTACTAGACCAAATCAGTTGTGACACACCAGACTGTGATGAAAATTCTTTAAAAGTGCATATTAGCAATATAAGAAAGAAAATAAAAAAAGTAACAGAAGAAGAATATATAGAATCCATATGGGGAATCGGCTTTAAAATTCATGAATAAAATCTTTACAAAATCTTAACAATTTTCTTAACCAATTTCTTAACAATTAAATGAT
>CALXRJ010000134.1 GCA_944390615.1 uncultured Clostridia bacterium
TACATAGCACCACCTAGTATAATAATTCCTGCTACTAATATGATTAATATAAAAAATAAAATAATGGTTGTAAATTTTCTTTTCATTTGCTTGTTCCTTTCTATTTTTATCCCCTTTTTATGATAGCAAAAAAAAATAAAAATAGCAATAAAAATCTTGTTTTTGCTGCTATTTTTATTTTTTTTCATCTCGTTATCCTATGTATTATAAATTTTTATAATCATTTACTTTTTTATAAGAATAGATTGCAGAAATTCCACATACAACTACTATTAAAGCAACAATTCCTCCCGCTTGTGCTAATCCTGTATTAGCTAGTGCATTGGAATTAGAGACACTTCTGTTTGTGTTGGAATTTGTATTGTTTGTATTAGAAGAATTGTTAATAGATAAAGATGATGCATTGGAGTTATTAGAAGTGTTAGTATTATTGGTTGATGAAGTATTGCTATTGTTTCCTGTTATAGGTGTGTTTGTATTATTTGTTCCATTATTAGTTGTATTGTTGGTTGATGTATTTGTTTCAGGTATTTCAGTAAACAAATCATCATCAGCGGCAAAAACTGCATTGGAACATGCTAGCATAATTACTAAACTTAACATGATTACTACTAATTTTTTTAATACTTTCATACTTTTCATTTTCGAATCTCTCCTTATTATTTAATATTTCTATAACATCTAATAATAATATCATTATCATTTGTTAACTCTTTTTTCATTTTACAACATTTTTATACAGATGTCAATTTTTTTTATGTTTTTTTATATTACAATTTTGTTACACATTCTTTACAAGCATATTACACGTTGAATTTAAAAAGAACAATATCTCCTTCTTGCATGACATATTCTTTTCCTTCTTGTCTTACTAGTCCTTTTTCTTTTGCTTGTACCATAGAACCTTCTTGCATTAATTCATCATAAGATATAATTTCAGCTTTTATAAATCCTCTTTCCATATCAGAGTGTATTTTTCCAGCAGCTTCAGGTGCTTTGGTTCCTTTTTTTATGGTCCAGGCTCTTACTTCTGTTTCCCCTGCTGTTAAAAATGACATAAGTCCTAATAGAGCATAACTTTTTTTGATTAAGGTATCTAGTCCTGATTCTTTCATTCCTAATGCTTCTAGCATTTCTTTTTTGTCTGGTTCTTCTAATGAGGATAATTCATCTTCTATTTTTACACAAAGTGGTATTACTTCTGCTTTTTCTGCTTTGGCATATTCTCTTACTTTTTTTACATTTTCATTATTTTCGCAATCTGCTAGTTGCTCTTCGGAAATATTGGCTATATAGATAAATGGCTTAGATGTTAATAAAAACATTTCTTTTAACATATTTTTTTCGTCTTCATTGTAGTCTAATTGTCTTGCTGGCATTCCATTTTCTAAGGCTAATTTTATTCTTCCTAATAAATCTATTTCTTCTTGATATTTTTTATCTGCTTTTAACATTTTTTTTGCTTTGTCTAATCTTTTTTCAACAGTTTCTATATCTGCTAATATTAATTCTAACTTTATGGTCTCAATATCTCTGATGGGATCTATGGAACCATCTACATGAACAATATTGGAGTCTTCAAAACATCTTACTACTTCACAAATGGCATCTGTTTCTCTTATATGAGATAAAAATTTATTTCCTAATCCTTCTCCTTTGCTAGCTCCTTTTACTAGTCCTGCAATATCAACAAATTCTACTACTGCTGGGGTGATTTTTTGGGAATGGTATAAATCAGCTAATTTTTCTAATCTTTCATCTGGTACTGCAACAATTCCTACATTTGGTTCAATTGTGCAAAAAGGATAGTTTGCTGATTCTGCTCCTGCTTTTGTGATACTATTAAATAATGTGCTTTTTCCAACATTGGGAAGTCCTACAATTCCTAGTTTCATTGATTTTTCCTTTCATTTCATTTCTTTTTTCCTATCTGGTTATTTATTTTATAACTTTTCTTAAAAAAAGTCAATAAAAACTATTGATTTTTTTGTGCAAGTGCTATATAATAGGATACAGTTTTGTTTTTATATTTTTGCTTCTATAGCTCAGTAGGTAGAGCGCAGCCATGGTAAGGCTGAGGTCACGAGTTCGATTCTCGTTGGAAGCTCCAATAATGTTTATGTAAAAATTTTTGTAATCCTGTTTTTCAGGTTAATATATAGGCACTGTTAATAAAATAATTATTTTAAGGAGGAAAAAATATGGAACTTTGGGGTATTTTGTTTGTTGCAATTGCTATAATTGTTACACGGATAGCTGTTACTATTTGTCAGGGGTATACCTATATCTATGAAGATTATAAAATCGCGAGGATAATCATAAATACATTATTAATATTATTTATGATTCTTTTAGGTGGCATACCTATTGGGCATTTTCTTGGAACACGTTTTGTTTCTTTCTTTCTTACTCCTATGACGATAGAGGATCTGATAGTAAGAATTGTCGTTTGGGTTGTTACAGTACTCATATCAATTGCAGTATATGTTGGTTACCACTTTATTTTAGGTTTGTATCATTTTTCTGAAAGATACCGGTGGTTACAAAACATTTTTAGAATTGTCTATGTGGTTTCAATTATTGGTTGGTCTATCATCGTTTACCAATATCATTCTAATATTGAAACAACTACACAAACTATTCTACAATCAACTGAAAAAAGGAATCTGTTATCTTTTTGTAACATACCAGTACAAAATATTTCTGGAAGGATTTACATAGACACTACTGATAATCTGCCATATTGGTATTTAGATGAAAATGGTGAAGGAGCCTTTGACTCTTCTCCTGCAACAAATTCAAACATAGTATTTTTGGAGGACAATCAGTCCCCTTATGTAGAAATTATGGTATATTCTACCCGAACAATTGAAAAAAATCACAACAACGGAACAGAAAAAACTACAACAGATCATACATGGGCAGAATACACTTTCTACTTACCCAAAACAATTATGCAATATAATTTAAAGTAATAGACACACGTTTTATGTAACTCCGCCCCTGAAAAATGAGTGAAATTTTTTCACTCATTTTTCATCTCCATGTCAGCAATCGTAAAGAAAATTTATTTAAATTTAAAAAAATAACCTCGTAAAACGTTTACAAAAATGTTTTACAAGGTTATTTTTTATTTTAACCATTTTATATTTCTTTCCAAAACCAATCTAAACTATTATCTATACTTTTTATATTATTCTTTTTAGCTTCTAGGTCATCAACCCATAAATAACAAAAGAAAGTAACTAATACAAATAAAAAGTCTATCGCAATACATTTATAGATGGTACTAGCTAAATTAGCAAATTCTTCTGTTAAGGTTGATACTTGTACAACATGAATAATTAATAATGCTAAAAATGCAATTAGTGGAATAATAGCTACTGAACTTCTTTTTATTTCTTGTCCCAAAAATATTAGTAATGCTGTTGCTAAAACAACTAATAATAATGTTAATGGATTTGTTAAATCAAATATAAACATGTATTTTTCCCCCTATCTTTTGTTTCTTTCTTCCATTTGCAATTATCATATCATTTTTAAATATTTTTTTCAACCTTTTTCTTTTATTTTTATATTTCTTTTTGATTACAATTATATTACATTTTTATAATTTTAATCCTTGTGTCGTTTCTCTTAATATTTTACAACTATTGGATAATTTTTCTTGATCTTGCTCATTTAATGGTAGTTCTAGTATTTCTCTTACTCCTTTATTAGTAATGATTGCAGGAACTCCTATATAAATGTCTTTTTCATTGTATTCTCCATTTAGATAGGTAGAAACGGTTAAAATTGATTTTTCATCATCTAATATTGCTTTTACAAGTCTTGTTAATGCCATTCCGATTCCATAATAGGTTGCCTTTTTCTTTTCTATAATCTCATAGGCTGCATTTTTTACTTCATCTCTTATTTTTTCTAAATCTTGCATCGATTTATTTCTAGCAGTAGCTATATCAATTAATTTTTTGCAACCAACATAACAATGCTCCCAAGGAACAAAAGAGGAATCTCCATGTTCTCCCATAACATAAGCATGTGTATTTTTTGGACTAACATTTAGCTCTTCTCCTAGTAAATATCTTAATCTTGCTGTATCTAGCATTGTTCCTGAACCGATTACTCTGCTAGTTGGCATACCAGAAACTTTTTGAACAATATGAGTCATAATATCTACAGGATTACTTGCTACTACAAATATTCCTTTAAAACCTGTTTTCATTACTTCTTCTACTACAGATTTCATTATTTTAGCATTGGTTTCAACAAGTTCAAGTCTTGTTTGGCCTGGTTTTTGGGATATTCCAGCTGTTATCACTATGATATTAGCATCTTTACATTCCTCATATTCTCCATATCTGATATCCATCCTAGATGGTGAATAAGCAATTCCATGTGCTAAATCTAATGCTTCTCCTTGTGCTTTTTCTTTTAGCACATCTAGTAAAACTAATTCATTAACTCCTCCTTGATTAAATAATGCATAAGCAAAACTCATTCCTACAAATCCAGTTCCTATTAAAACTACTTTTCTTTTTTCCATAATAAATCAAACCTCCTATAAAATTACATTTTATCTGGCATTTCCATGCCGATTAATTTTGCACCTTGTTTTAAAACCTTCCCTGTCATGTAAGTTAAATAAATTCTTGCATCTTGACATGATTTATCATCACCTATAATTTTATTTTCGTTGTAAAATGTACTAAATGCTTTAGATAAATCAATTAAATATCTTGCTAAAATGGAAGGTTCGTTTTTTTCAACTACTTGTTTTAGTATATCCTCAAAATGATAAATCATATCCATTATTTTTAAAGAATATTCATCTTGTAATTTTTCTACCTCTATTTCATCAAAATTTGGCAATTTTCCTACTTTTTCTAATACACTTTTTGTTCTTACATAAGTATATTGTATATAAGGTCCTGTTTCTCCTTGAAAATTTAACACTTCATCCCAATCAAATATCTGATCTTTGATTCGATTAGTTGCTAAATTATTAAATATAACAGCTCCTATTCCTATTTTTTTGGCAATTTCATCTATATTTTCTAAATCTGGATTTTTTTCTTCCATAATTTCTTTCACCCTTGCAATGGATTCATTTAATAAATCTTCTAATTTAATCAATGTACCTTCTCTTGTTGACATTTTTCCAGATTTTAAACGAACCATTCCATAGGATACATGTTCTAAACCTTTTAAATATTTTTCATCTAATCCTAAATATTTGGCAGCTCCAAATACTTGCCTAAAATGTAAATCTTGTTCATAGGCAACAACATATAAACATTTATCAAAATCATACGTTCTTGCTCGGTAAAGAATTGCTGCTAAATCTCTTGTATCATATGTGGTTGAACCATTTGATTTTACAATCATACAAGGAGTGCTAATTCCTTGGTCTTCTAAATCAATTATTTTGGCCCCATTTGACTCTTTTAAATGACCAGATTTTTCTAATATATCAATTACTTCTGGCATTTTATCTGAATAAAATGCTTCTCCATTCCAAGAATCAAACTTGGTACCTAACATATCATAAATTCTTTGAAATTCTTTCAAACTTAAAGTTTTAAATCGATTCCATATTTCTAAACAATAGGGATCTTTATCTTCTAATTTTTTAAAATTATCTCTACAAGCATTTAAAACATTTTCGTCCTTTTTACAAAGATCATTAATTCTGACATAAATTGCTAACATATCATCAATCGGATTTTGGTCAAAAGAATATTCTTTTCCCCATCTTTTATAACCTTCTATCATTTTTCCAAATTGTGTTCCATAATCACCGATATGGTTAATTCCTGTTACATGAAACCCTAAATATTGATAAATATTATATAAGGCTTGTCCAATTCCTGTAGTACGTAAATGTCCTATATGAAAAGGTTTTGCTATATTAGGTGCCGAATATTCTACAATAATATTTTTTTCTTTTCCATAATCTGATTTTCCAAATTCTTCTTGGGTCGCTATTTCTTTTATCAACTCTTTTATTTGAGTCGTTTTGTTGACAAAGAAATTTAAATAACCTCCTGCTATCTCAATTTTAGTAATCATATTGGGATCTATCTCTATTTTTTCTTTCATCTCAGTTGCAATAGCAGGTGGTGCCTTTTTCAAAGTTTTAGCAAGTCTAAAACAAGGAAAAGCATAATCTCCATTGTTACTATCTTTTGGGATTTCTATCAATTGCAGTATTTCTTCTTTTTGCCAATTTATCATCTTAGCTATTTGCTCTGCTATTACTTCTTTAAAATTTATCATTTTTTAAAAATCCTCCTTACAAGCAAAATTACGCAAAATAATCCAACTTCATAGCTTTTTTTACTTTTTTCATCGTAATTTCAGCCTCTTTTTTTGCTTTTGCTGTTCCTTCTCTTAGCACTTTTTCTATTATCTCTGGATGAGCTTCTAAATATGCTCTTTTTTCCCTCATAGGTCTCAAAAATTCGATGGTATTCTTAGCAAGTTGTTTCTTACAAGCCACACATCCTCTTTTGCCAAGTCTACACTCTTCGCAAACTTGTTTACATTCCTCTTCTGAGCTAAATAATTTATGATAATAAGAAACCATACATATATCTGGATTGCCAAGGTCATCTTTTTTGATTCGATTTGGATCTGTGACAGCACTCATGATTTTTTTAATAATTTCTTCTTCTGAATCAGATAGATAGATAGCATTCCCTAATGATTTTCCCATTTTTTCATTACCATCTAATCCTTTTATTCTTTTATTTTGCGATAAATAAATTTCAGGTTCTTTTAATACTTCTCCATAAATAGTATTAAATTTTCTTACAATTTCTCTACATTGTTCAATTAAGGGTTCTTGATCTTCTCCTGCTGGAACAATTTCACCGCCAAGTACTGTTATATCAGCTGCTTGGCTTACAGGATAGCCTAAAAATCCATAAGTTACACTTTCACCAAAGATATCCTTTTTTTGAGCAATTTCTGTTTTAACAGTTGGATTTCTTTGTAATCGGGCTATTGTCACTAAATTAGAATAAAAAACGGTAAGTTCTGCCGTTTCTGGTATCATAGATTGAATATAAATAGTCGACTTTTCTGGATCTATCCCACATGATAAATAATCTATGACTAATTCTCTTACATTTTTTCTTACTTTTTCTGGATTATTAAAATTATCAGTCAGAGCTTGCACATCTGCAATTAAGATATAAGTTTCATATTCATTTTGTAATTTTACTCTATTTACTAAAGAACCAAAATAATGACCAATGTGCAGTTTTCCCGTTGGTCTATCCCCTGTTAGTATTCTTTTCTTTTCCATATAGATGCCCCCTTTTTCTTATTTTTGTTATCTTTTTTTATTATTTTTATGTCATGCCATTTTATTTGCTCATTTTTAATATGGGTGTTTTGTAATGAATTAACAAAACACCCTCTTTAAAAATTTCTTATTGACTATTTTTAAACACTTGAATTTGTAGTATTTTCCTGTGTTTGATTTTCATTTCCACCGGGTGATGTACTGTTAGATGAATTTGTATTAGTTGTATTGTCATTCGTTGTATTAGATGTGTTGGTATTTCCTGTACTAGATGAATTATCTTTTACTACAATAATTCTTTTTACAGTTGATGATTTTCCACGAGAATTAGATACGGTATAAGTAATCGTATAGGTTCCAGCTCTAGATGTATTTACTGTTCCGGATATCGATATTTTATTGGATATATCACCATCTTTATCATCTTTTGCTGTGGCACCTCTTTCTGTATAAGAATCTCCCACATTTAAAGTCATGTTAGATTCCCCATTTAATGTGATAGTTGGTGCTGTATCTTCTGTTGTACTAGTATTATTACTACTTCCTGTGTTAGATGCATTATGTTCTGTACAATAAGTAGTTGGTGCTGATGTAGAAGATGAACTTAAATTTTCCCACAATCCTAATCTTTCTTTTTCTACTACATACGAATAATATCTAGTCGTTACATTTGGACAATATTCATTAGCCAGTAAACCTGTATCTGTACAAATTCGTGCTGAACTTGAATGAGCATCACAATCTCCTGGTACCATACCTTCTACGAATATTTCTTGATACGTATCTGTACATTTGCTTGTTGCTTTTTTGCCAGATGTTCTACAAATTCTTTCTGTAACAATTCCAGATGGTTGACTAAAGGTAGAAGATTCTTTGCCTGCATGAACTTTTGTCATAACAGCACTCCAAATTCTTCCTGCCCAGTTTGTGGAACCTGTTACTTCCTCGTTTTGGTCATATCCATACCAAGTAGCAGCTGTGTAGTAATTGGTAAATCCGCATAGCCATTTGTCATAATTGCTATTTGTTGTACCAGTTTTAGCAGCTACATCTATTCCAGATATTCTACAATAAGTTGCTGTACCACTTTGTACAACTGATTTTAGAATATCTTTTATTACATAAGCAGCCTGTTCTGATATCACTTGTTCTGTATTTTGTTTTGCTTCTAATACTACATTTCCATCTGAATCGGTAACTTTTGTATAGAATAATGGTCTTCTGTATACTCCATTATTGGCAATGGTAGCATAAGCTGCTGCCATTTCAAGTGGGGTAATACCATTTGTAAATCCTCCGATTGATAAGGCTGCTAAACCATCTTTTTCTTTGTCAATTGAAGTAACTCCCATTTTTTCCAAATATTCTGCCGATTTGGCTGGTGTTAATTCTGATACTACTTTAACAAAAGGAATGTTTTGTGATGTTGTTACAGCACTTCTTATGCTGATTAATCCTTTAAAAGCATTATAATCTTTTGGTTCATAGTTTCCTTGGAATCGAGTTGCATTATCATTGTAAATTGTAGCTGCTGTAATTACTCCTTCATTGATTCCTGGAACCAAAGATGTTAATGGTTTTATGGAAGAACCAGTTTGTCTTGTACTTTGTGTTGCTCTATTTAAACCTCTTGATTCTGTTTTTTCTCCCAGTCCTCCTTCTAGGCCTACTACATATCCTGTTGTATTATCAATAATGACCATTGCTGATTGTGAGGTATTTCCAGTGCTTGATTTTTTCGTATATTGACTACTATTTTGTACCATAACTTCATCCATTTGTGATTGAAGTGTTGAGTCTTGTGTAGAATAAATGGTAAGTCCACTACTATATACATAAGTAGAAGCTAAACTTGTTGAAATTTCTCTTTCTCTTGCCACATCCTCTATGACTTGTGCAATTGTCGCATCTGTATGATAAGAATAGACGGTTCCTGTTGTCTGTGCTTTTTCAAAATGTAACCCTTCTTCCACTTTTTGGTAAGCTTCATCATATTCTGCTTGTTCTATCATTCCTAGTTCAAGCATTTTGTTTAGTACAGTTTCTGTTCTATTTTTTATTTTCTCTGAATTGTCAGTTTCTCCATATGGATTATAAGAATTTGGTGAGTTGTTAATTCCTGCTAAAAAAGCACATTCTGCTAAATCTAATTCAGAAGCTGATTTATTAAAATAATATTCTGCTCCTACTTCTACACCCAGATTATTATTTCCCCCAACAAATATGATATTTAAATAAAGTTCCAAAATTTGGTCTTTTGATATCATTCTTTCAATTTGATAAGCTTTTGCCCATTCTTTTACTTTTCTTATAATTCCTTCGATTCCGCTTCTTTCATCATCTTCTGTTATATTTTTTACTACTTGCTGTGTAATGGTACTTCCACCAAATGATGATTTACCACCATTTATAATGTATTGAAAAATAGCTGCTGCCGTTCTTTTAAAATCGACTCCACTATGCTCATAAAATCTTTCATCTTCGATAGCAATGTAAGCATTAATTAAGTTTTTTGGCATTTCTTCTAATCGGATTATTTTTCTATTTTCATCTCCACTTAATTCTGCTAATTTATTTCCATCTTTGTCTAAAATAATGGAATTGGAAGAGCCTATGATTAATTCTTCTTCTGTTATTTTAAACTCATCTCCCCAAGCCCCATATAACATACCAATAACGATTCCTGTACCGATTACTGCTACAATAATGATTAGTAATAATATTATTTTTATTGTTAATGCCATTTTAGGATGTTTTTGTGAAAATTTTTTCTTTTCTGATTTTGTTTTTTTCTGTTCTTCTTTTTTATATCTATGAGTTGATTTTTCTTTTCCTTCTTTTTTTCTCATTTTTTATTTGACATTAGCTACATATCCTGCAGCTAACATACTTCCTCCTTTCTTACTTTTGTATGTTATAATTTTTGGTTAAAATTTAATATGCTAGCTTGTTCTTTTTTAGATGGATACATTATATTATACTTTATAAAAAAATGCAAGTAGTTAAGTTACACATTAAGATATATTAAGATTTTTGAGTTACTATTCACCGTGTATTAATATTGCAGAGAAGCCTCCAACGGTTATTGTCATAAAATTTATTGCATTCCTCGGCTCCCGGCATACCTGAAGAGCATCTAAACTTAAATAAAACGAGCCTCTCGCTGCATCCTTCGCGCTTCCTCATT
>CALXRJ010000135.1 GCA_944390615.1 uncultured Clostridia bacterium
CTAAAGAAGGAGTAGATAAGCTTCATTCTTTGGGAAAAGAAGCTCAATATAATTCTGATGCTAACGAATGTGCAAGCTATGTAAAAACACATGTTGAAAAAAATGATGTTGTTTTAACCTTAGGTGCTGGAACAGTTACCAATATTGGTCCAATGTTAATTGACTAAAAAGGGATTTTGGGGACAGACTCATTTTTCCCTTTTTTTAGTTGAACAATCTAAAAAATATAGAATATAAAGCCATTACACGATTTTGTATAAGCTAAATCGTTTCATTTTTTTATATTCTATATTTTTTTCTTATTTAATTTAAAAAAAGGGAAAAATGAGTCTGTCCCCAAAATCCCTTTTTATTTCACTTCTTTTGATTGTTTTAACATTAAATCTCCAAATATAGCATAACCTTCTGTCGATGAATTTACTAAAACATGTGTAACAGCTCCAATAAATTTTCCATTTTGAATAATTGGTGATCCACTCATTCCTTGAATAATTCCTCCTGTTTTTTCTATTAATTCTTCATCTGTTACTTTTATTTCCATACTTTTGTTATTATAATTATTATCTCTATATATCTTTGTTATTTCAATTTCATATTCTTTGACAGTTTGATTATCTAAACTACATAAAATTGTTGCCTTCCCTAATTCTATTTCTTCTCTCATAGCTACTTCCATCTCTTTACTCGTGTCAATGTTTAAACTAGATAAATCTTGTATTTTTCCATATATTCCAAATTCTGTATTTTTGGTAATTTCTCCAATAGTTTCTTGTTCTTCTACAGTTCCTTGTATTTTTCCTGGATTACCATCTTCTCCTTTTTTTATATTTAATACTTTTGCTGTCACAAATTCTCCTGATGCAATATTTAATAAATCTCCTGTATCAATATCTGTAATTCCATGTCCCAGTGCTCCAAAACTTTGAGTTGATGGTTCATAAAATGTAACAGTTCCCACTCCTGCTGCACTATCTCTTACCCATAAACCCAATTTATATTCTTCTTCACTGGTTTTTACAGGTGTTATACTACATTCTTTGGTTTCTTCATCATGCATATATTCTATTTCTATTTTTTGTCCCTTTGACATATTGACTTTTTCTATCAAATCATCTGTTGAGCTAATAAGGTTATCATTAATTTTAACAATCGTATCTCCTTCTTCTATTCCTGTATTTTCATATGGTTTATATGTTTTACTATCTTCTCCCTCTATTTCAGACATTCCTACAACCAAAACACCATTTGTGTATAATTTGACACCTGCAATATTTCCAACAGGAATAACTGTTGTTTTTGGAAGAATAGAAACATCAATATCTTTTAAATTAAATTTGTTAAATAAACTAACTGATAACTTTTCTCTTCCCACACAATGAGTAACTTTTGTCCCTGTATTAGCTAATACTTCTAATACATTATCTTCGGAATGTAATGTAATACCAAAACATGTTGGAAATGTAATAGTTTCTCCTTGGAAAATGGTAATTTTATCTGGTATATTATTTACTATTATTATATATATATATATGATAAATAATAAAATAATAAAAATTACTCGTTTATACATTATTCTCTCCTCTATTATTTATTATTGGCATATTTCTTTTTTATATACAAAAAACTGTTTATATTTTTCATATAAACAGTTTTTTTCTTTATTATTGTAGTGCAAAATCAGCTAATAATTTTATAATTTCTACATAATTATTTTTTAATACTAATTGTGAATGTATTTGCTTATATCCACCAATATTCTTATAGCCAATTGCATCATAAACATCTGCATCTCCATCATTATACGTTGTAGTTGCCAATACTGTTACATCGTCTTTAAATTTCGCTTTTACTAATGTACCTCCATCTCCATCATCTGATGGATTAATAGTTATATTTTGTAATAAACCTGGCTGAGTCATGATTTGGTTAGCATATACATTTGAGGTTGTAATTGAGCTTTCAATTAATTGATTGTCAACTGTAGTGGCATCATTTGAAATTGTAATTAAATTATAATTTAAAGTAGATTGATTAGCTATTTGTGCTGCAGTCCAAACATAAGCATCACATATAACTAAATCATAATTATCTGCTATCCCCATAACTTGATCTACTATGTCTTGAGAAACTTCACCTCGTGCAGAAGTAATCATATCTACAGTTGTATATTTTTCCAATAATTCATCTCGTAATTGAGTTAAGTCATTTCCCCTATAACTAGGAATACCAAATAGCAATATTTTTTTATCAATTTTAGGAACTTCCCTATATTGTGCTACAAATTCAGATGGATTTCTAAATGTTTTATACATACTATAACGTTCTCTTCCTAATGCTGTATAATACAATTTGGCTAGTATTTTATTACTAAGTCCATCTAAATATTCATAAATATTATTAAATGAATTTTCTGTATTGGTTTGTGCTACATAGCAAGTATAACAACCTAAATTCCAGTGCGGATAAAAATACAACGTTGTTTCTGAATTTGTACTTCCTACAGATTTTCTTTCTAGATCAATATTAAATACACCTCTTGACGATGTTTCATTTACCATGTTTTCTAATCCTTTATGAGTAACTCTATGATATTCACTATTATCATCATTAACATTTTCTACGATATAAATAGAATCTTCTGTTACGACTTCTTCATTTTTGTTATTATTAATAACAGAATATCCATTATATATCTTTCCACCAATACTTACCCCTTGTAAAAAGCTAATTAAACAAACATTATCCAAAATTCTTGCCCAATCTTCTTCTGCCAATTTTGGCATTCTAAATTCATATGTTCCTGTTCCGAAATTATTATAGTTGGCCAATGCGACTGTTAAATTGCTTTCAATCACATAACGAATAACTGCCATTCTATGATTATTAAAATTTGAATCTGGTTCTTCTATTCCATCAAAATCAAATATATTATAATCACTATCTACAAAACTATATATCACCTCTCCATCAGCATTTGTAATATCTTCTACTCCTACAGCATCTGATGATTTCAAATTTGTAATTCCATAACTTTGTAATCTTTGTTTAAATTCATATGCTTCTACATAATAGCGATATCCCATGTCATTTGGTTCATTTCTAAATGGATTTGTTACTGTACTCTTTCTTC
>CALXRJ010000136.1 GCA_944390615.1 uncultured Clostridia bacterium
ATTGTAAAAACAGGAAATATTGGAAATCCTTACAGATATTTAGGTTTAAGAACAAAGGAGGGAAAATAAAATGGCATATAATTTAAAAGAAGTTGTAGCAAATAAACCTTCCAGATTTAGTGAAGGACATAGAATGTGTGCTGGATGTGGTGCACCAGTTGTGGCAAGACATATTTTAAGAGCTTTAAAAGAAGAAGATCATGCGGTTATTTCTTGTGCTACTGGTTGTATGGAGGTTTCAACTTTTACTTATCCATATACTTCTTGGACAGATTCTTTTATTCATACTGCTTTTGAGTGTGCAGCATCTACCCTATCAGGAACAGAAGCAGCTTATAAGTCTTTAAAAAGACAAGGAAAATTACCAGAAGATGAACATACCAAATTTATTGCTTTTGGTGGAGATGGTGGAACTTATGATATTGGTTTACAAGCTTTATCTGGAGCTATGGAAAGAGGTCATGATTTAACTTATGTATGTTATGATAATGGTGCTTATATGAATACAGGAATTCAACGTTCTTCTGCTACTCCAAGATTTGCAGATACCACTACTACTCCTGCTGGAAAAGTAATTCCTGGTAAAATGCAATCTAGAAAAGATTTAACTCAAATTTTAGTAGAACATCATATTCCATATGTAGCACAATCCATTGCTTTTGCAGATTTTAGAGATTTGTATGAAAAAGCAGAAAAAGCAATTTATACAGAAGGTCCTACTTTCTTAAATGTTTTTGCTCCATGTCCTCGTGGATGGGGTTATGATACACCTCAGCTTATGAATATTAATAAGCTTGCTGTTCAAACTTGTTATTGGCCTTTGTATGAGGTGGTTGATGGTAAGTATAAAATTACTTATACACCTGCTAAGAAACTTCCTATTGAAGAATTTTTGAAACCACAAAAAAGATTTAAACATATGTTTAAACCTGGTAATGAGTGGATGATTGAAGAATTCCAAAAAGAAGTAGATAGACGTTGGGAAGAACTTTTAGCTTTGGAAGAGATGAGTAATAAGGAATAATTTTTTCCATTGGGGACAGACCCTTTCGCAAAAGGGTCTGTCCCTTTTGTGAAAGGGTCTGTCCCCAATGAAAAAAGAACTGTCCCAAATAAAAAAAATAGCAAGAAACCACTTGCTAATTTTTTATTTTTCTTTATTAAAATAATTGATTAAATATTCTATCGTCATTTTATCTTCTTTGCTTAAATTTTCATAGCCACATAGTCCATATTCTAATGTCTTATTTTCCCTTACCTTTAAATATTTGCTAAAAATTTGGTCTAAACTTATGTTATATAAGTTGCAGATTTTTATTAAAATTTCATAAGAAGGTTTGGCCCTATCTTGTTCAATATCCCCTATATATCTAGTAGATACTTCGATTTCTTCTGCCATTTTTTCTTGGGTATAGCCATTGCTCTTTCTTAGTGTTTGAAGTACTTCTCCGATTTTTATTGTGCTTGATTTTCTCATTTATGAATCACCTTTTTCTTTTTTTGTATCATATTACCAAATTTTTGAGTTTTTATAAAGGAAATATTATCTTACCCAACTTAATTTTAATTCCTGTTTTCTAGATATTCTTGTAACATTTGATTTAATTTCTTTTGCTCTGCTTTTATGATTTCTTTCGGCTCATTTTCTTCAATTCGTTTTTTTAATATGTTTATTTGTGTTCTTATTTCTTTACTTGTAATTTCCATTTTACACTTCACCTCTTCTTTAGTTTTTGAATTTGTTTTATTTTTATTCTTTTTTAAAAATTTTTTTGAATTAATGTTTAAATTTGATGTGATATGCCAATTATTTTAATTTATCAAATGATTTGCTTGCTATATATTATCTATTATAATTATTTTGTTTTGAATTTAAATCATTTAAAAAAAATTTGATTTAATCTTTTTGATAAAATTATTAATGAAGGTCGCATAATCGATTGGGCGAAAAGGAGATTTAGAAAAAATATTCTAAATCTCCTTCTCTAAACAAAATTTTGTTGGTTACTTGAAAAATTTCACAAATGCATTCTTACTGAGTTGAAACTTTCGCCCATCTTTTCTTCTTTCTACTTCAAAGCAGTCTCCTTGAGTCTTATCGCCAACAATAATCATATACGGAATTCCAAATAATTTCCAGTCCTTAATTTTTGCTCCGACTCTGATCGAGGTTCTATCATCAATAACCGTATCAATTCCAGCTCTCTGCATATAATCGTACAACTTAAAAGCATCTTCTCTTTTAGAATTCGTATAGATAATTGTTACCTGATAAGGGGCAATTTCCTCTGGCCATTTTATTCCTGTTTCGTCGCAGTTATTCTCTGCAATTGCTGATAAAGTTCGACTGACTCCGATACCATAACATCCCATAAAATATGGAATATCAAGATTATTAGAATCCTTAAATGTGCCATTCATGTTTTTGGAATATTTTTGTCCCAATTGAAAGATATGCCCTAACTCAATGCAACGCCTTTCTTTGAACAAAGCCGTATCTGTAATACCATAGTTCGTTTTCAAATACTCCTCAAAGTTAAGCATCTCAAGAAGTTCTGTGTTGAATGCTAAAGTACCATCGACATTGACAAGGATTGTATCTTCTCCTGCATCGGATAAAGACATGAATTCTTCTGATACCTTTCCTCCCATATCTCCATTCAAAGCTCCCACAGGAATAACATCTAAACCAAGCCTCTTGAAAATTTCCAAGTAGGCTAATTTCATTTTAGCATACTCCTGTTTCAAATCTTTTTCTGAAGAATGAAAACTATAAGCATCCATCATCGTAAATTCTTTGCTCCGAAGAAGTCCTCCTCTTGCTCTTACCTCATTCCTAAACTTTGAGCCAATCTGATAGACTGTAACTGGCAAATCTTTATAAGATTTCAAATTGTCTCTAACAAACTCAAAAACCGCCTCTTCTGCCGTTGGAGCCATGCAAAATGTTCCATTTGGCATTTCACAGTAAAACATCTGTCCTGAAGAATAATATCCATTCCATCTTCCTGATGCCTCCCAGATTGATTTTGGTTGGAGTAATGGCAAGCTTACCTCAATGCAGTCATACCTGTCCATGGTATTTCTGATGACTTTCTCAATGTTCGCTTGAACTCTTACTAAAAAGTTATGCTTTCCATAGATTCCAGTACCATAGCGTTTAAGCATATTAGATTGTAAGAATATCTGCTGCGAAAGCATTTCTTCAGAACTTAACCGTTCTTTAGAAGTTGAAATAGCTGCTCGTGATAGTTTCATAGTTAACCCTCCTTTTCAGTATTTGCACTATCTTGCGATATTTTATATTATATCATGTAAACATAATATTTTCAAGTTTTTTCCTATAATATTTTCTCGAAAAAAATAATTAGTAAAACTAGTATTATAACTTACTAATTATAGCTTTAATACATATTTATTTTTTATTCCCTGCAAAGTTTCATTAGAGATATTGCAACTATTTAAATATTGTTCTATAGTACCATATTGGCTATCTATGTATTTTAATAAATTATATATTGTATCATAGTTAGGATTAATAATTGAAAATATATTTCTACCTTGCACACTTGCTGAATATCGCTCAAGCATTCCTTTTAAAAATACTCCTGAAGCTAAATAATCTACTATTATATCTTGGTTGTTCACACCTAATAGCTTTAAAATACAAACTGTTACTACTCCAGTTCTATCTTTTCCGGCATTGCAGTAATAGATTACTCCTCCATCAGTTTTATTTAGAATTTCAAAAATATCTTTTATTTGTTTTTTTC